>JAWVYT010000100.1:0-7108 GCA_033722595.1 Longimicrobiales bacterium | reverse complement strand
GCCGGGCGCGCCCCGCACCATGCAGATCGATCTCCAGCAGCCGCTGGCGGTGGACAGCATCACGCGGCGCGGGGCCCGCCTCGAGTACGACCGCGACGGGAACGTGGTCTGGGTCCCGGTGCCGGGAACGCGGGTCGGCGGCGTCGACACCGTCGTCGTCTGGTACGGCGGGAAACCCCGGGTGGCGGTGAACCCGCCGTGGGACGGCGGCTTCGCCTGGGCCACCGACGACCGGGGCCGGCCCCACATCGCCACGGCCAACCAGGGGCTCGGCGCCAGCGTATGGTGGCCCACGAAAGACACGCAGACCGAAGAGCCCGACAGCCAGCGTATCGCCATCACGGTCCCCGGGCCGCTGGTCGACGTCTCCAACGGTCGTCTGCGCAGCGTCCGGAACCACGACGACGGGACCACCACCTGGGAGTGGTTCGTCACGCAGCCGATCAACAACTACAACGTGGCGGTGAACGCGGGCCATTACGCCCATTTCGGTGACGTGATGGAGGGTGAGGCCGGTCTGCTGACCCTGGACTACTGGCCGCTGGAGCAGAACCTGGGGAAGGCCCGGGCCCAGTTCGGCCAGACCCCGTCGGTGATCCGCTGCTTCGAGCACTGGTTCGGCCCGTACCCGTTCTACGAGGACGGGTTCAAGATGGTGGAGACGCCGCACCTCGGGATGGAGCACCAGAGCGGGATCGCCTACGGGAACCGGTACCAGAGCGGCTACCGGGGCCGGGACCTCTCGGGCACGGGGCTCGGGCTCGAGTGGGACTTCATCATCGTCCACGAGGCCGCCCACGAGTGGTGGGGCAACAGCGTCACCACCGCCGACATCGCCGACATGTGGGTCCACGAGGGCTTCGGCAACTACGCCGAGTCGCTGTACGTCGAGTGCCTGCACGACGAGGCCACCGGGGCCCGCTACGCCCGGGGCGTCCGCCGGGGCATCCGCAACGACCGGCCGATCATCCCGCCGTACGGGGTCAACGCCGAGGGCAGTGGCGACATGTACTACAAGGGCTCGAACATGCTCCACACGATCCGGCAGATCGTGGAGGACGACGACCTCTGGCGCTCGATCCTCCGGGGGCTCCAGTCCACCTTCCGGCACAGCATCGTCACCGGCGACGAGGTCCGGGCGTACATCAGCGAACGGGCGGGGCTCGACCTGGACCCCGTTTTCCGGCAGTACCTGGAGACCACGGACGTCCCCGTCCTCGAGGTGCGGGTGGAAGGCGGTCCCGGGAGCGGCCGGCTCGCCTACCGGTGGACGAACGCCGTGGACGGGTTCGACATGCCTGTGGACGCCCGTCTCGGTCCGGGCGGCTGCACGCGGCTGCACCCGACCGGCGAGTGGCAGACGGTGGAGCACGATCTGGAGCGCGCATCCGCGTTCGACGTGGACCGGGACTACTACGTCCGGGTACTCAGACCCGGACACGAGGCGCCCGTGATGGCGGGAGCAACCTGCGGAGGCTGATGCAGCGATGGGCGAGATGAACGTGGTCCTCGGGGCCGGCGGCGGCGCCGGGAGCGCCGTGGTCCGGCAGCTGGTGGCCCAGAGCAAGCCCGTTCGCGCGGTGAACCGGAGCGGCGAGGGCCGCTGGCCGGACAGCGTGGAGAGCGTCCGGGCCGACGTCTCGGACCCGGCGGCCGCGCGCGTGGCCTGCGCCGGCGCGGCCGTCGTCTACCACTGCGTCAACGTGCCGTACCCGAAGTGGACCCCGGTGCTGCCGGGCGTGATGGACAGCGTCATCGCCGCCGCCGAGTCCGCCGATGCCACGCTGGTCTACTGCGACAACCTCTACGCGTACGGTCCGGCGGACGCGCCCCTGACCGAGCGCTCCCCGCTCCGGGCCGAGGGCGCGAAGGGCCGGCTCCGGAACCAGCTGGCCGACCGGCTGCTCGGGGCCCATGCCGGCGGGCACGTGCGGGCCGTGATCGGTCGCGGCTCCGACTTCTTCGGCCCCGGCGCGACCAACACGGTCGCCGGACAGCTGGTCTTCCCGAAGGTGGTCGAGGACGAGAAGGCCCGATGGCTCGGGTCGCTGGACCAGCCGCACAGCCAGAACTACGTGGACGACTTCGCCCGCGGCCTGATCGTCCTGGGCGAGTCGCCCCGCGCCCTCGGCGAGGTCTGGCACATCCCGCCCAACGGCTCGCCCACGGGCCGCGAGTTCATCGAGATGGCCTTCGCCGCCGCCGGCCGCGAGGCCCGGATCGGTGTCTACCCGCGATGGATGATGCGCTTCGCCGCGCTGCTCAGCCGCGACATGCGCGAGATCCTGGAGGTCCTCCACCAGTTCGAGAACCCGTTCGTCCTCGACGGCTCCAAGTTCACCGACACCTTCGGCGACCTCGAGCTCACCCCCATGCGCGAGGCCGTGGCGCGCACCGTGGAGTGGTTCCGGGAAGAGTCCGGGAGCTGAAATCTGAGATCTGAGATCTGAGAGCTGAGATCTGAGATCTGAGAGCTGAGATTTGAGAGCCGAGAGCCGAGAGCCGAGGGCTGAGTCCGGGGATCTGGGAGCCGAGAGCTGTGGCGCTGCTCTGTCCACGCCGCCCCACAGCTGCTCCGAGCTCTAGCCTCTAGACTCTAGACTCTAAAACTCTAGACTCTAGTCTCTAGTCTCTAGCCTCTAGCCTCTAGCCTCCCTACTCCGTCGCGCCCGCCGGCGTGCCCGCGACCGGCTCGGCCAGCTCCTTCGCCAGCACTTCGCGGAGCGTGGACACGGCGGTCTCGACGTTCTCCTCGCTGAAGATCAGCGGCGGGCGGAACCGAACGGAGCGCTTGCCTGCGGGCAGGATCGCCAGCCCCCGCTTCCAGCACGCCAGCCGGACCTGGTTCCGGGTCTCGGTGTCGGGCAGGTCGAGCGCCAGGAGCAGCCCGCGTCCGCGCACGTTGGTCACGCCATCGAACTCCTCCTCGAGCGCCTGCAGCTCCCCGAGGAAGCGCTCGCCCACACGCTTCGCGTTCTCCACCAGGCCGTCCTCCTCGATGATCTGGAGGTAGCGGGCGCCCCGGACCATGTCTACCAGGTTGCCGCCCCAGGTGGAGTTGATCCGGCTGGACGTGTGGAAGACGTTGCCGTCGACCTCGTCGATCCGGCGGGTGCTCATGATCCCGCAGACCTGGGTCTTCTTCCCGAACGCGACGATGTCCGGCTCGATCCCCAGCTGCTGGAACGCCCACATGCTGCCGGTGGTGCCCATCCCCGTCTGGACCTCGTCGAAGATCAGCAGCGCCTCCCGTCGGTCGGCGATCTCCCGGAGCTTCCGGAAGAACTCCGGCCGGAAGTGGTGGTCGCCGCCCTCGCACTGGATCGGCTCGATCAGGATCGCCGCGATCCCGCTGGGATCCCGGTCGAACGCGTCCTCGATCTCGTCGAGGGTCTCCTGCTCCTTCGCCGCCATGGCCCCGTCGTCCAGCCCCGGCTCGATGAACGGGGAGGAGACCCGGGGCCAGTCGAGCTTCGGGAAGTAGAGCGTCTTGGTCGGGTCGGTGTTGGTCACGCTCAGCGTATAGCCGCTCCGGCCGTGGAACGCGTCCTCGAAGTGGAGGACCTTGTCGCCGCCTCCCTCGATCCCCGCAGCCAGGTTCTTCCGGACCTTCCAGTCGAACGCCGCCTTCATGGCGTTCTCCACCGCCAGCGCGCCGCCGGCGATGAAGAAGAGGTAGCGGTAGGTGTCCGGCACGGCGATCCGCCGGAACTCCTTCACGAACCCCGCGAACTGGCGGCTGTAGATGTCGCTGTTCGCCGGGTTCGACAGCGCCGCGGTCATCAGCGACTTACGGAACGCCTCGTCCTCCATCTTCGGGTGGTTGTGCCCCACCGGCAGCGTGGCGAAATAGCCGTAGCAGTCCAGGTACTCGTTCCCCTCCAGCGCGTCCACGATGACGGCGCCGTGGGACCGCTCCAGGTCGATGACCAGGTGGAACCCGTCCACCAGGATGTTCTCCTTCAGGATCGGGAACACCTCTTCCGCGGGGACCTTGATCTCGGGCATCTGTCGCTCTCCTCTTCGGACTCGAACGTCGGGTGCGGGACGACGGCGGGCCGGCGCCGTGCGCGGCGCGCCCATCGTCCCCGGGTCGGGCTGGAGGTCGGGGCGGGGCCCCTCGAGGTCAGCGGTTGGGAGGCGCGTAGATCCCTGGCCGCGAGTCCTGAGGCAGGAGTCGCGTCGCCTGGTGCGGTCGGAAGGCTTGTCGTCCGTGGATCATTCCGGATCCGTGCCGGGTTCGAGCGGTCTCTTCACCGGCACGTACGCCGCCGCGCCGATACAGGTAATGTAGTGGGCCGTGGTCGGGGCTGCGACCCGGGGAGGACTGGACAGGATCGGTATATTCCTTCCCTGTGAATCCGTTTCCCCCTATCAGAAAGGCACAATGCTGCTGGTCAGGACGGTCCGTAAACAGAGCGAGATCCATGGGCTCGGCCTCTTCGCGGACCAGTTCATCCCGGCGGGGACGCCCACCTGGCGTTTCACCCCCGGCGTCGACACCGCCATCCACCCCGAGCTACTGGACCGGATCCCCGGCCCGGCCCGGGGTCAGTTCCTCACGTACGCGTACCTGGACATCCGGACGGGGCTCTACGTCCTGTGCGCCGATGACGCCCGGTTCATGAACCACTCCGACGACCCGCCGGTGCGGGGCGACTACGACGAGGAGCCGGTCTTCGGCACGGACATCGCAGTGCGGGACATCGAGCCGGGCGAGGAGCTGACGTGCGACTACACGACGTTCGACCGGGTCGACCGGGAGGGGCTGTCATTCGGATAGGTTCGTGATCGAGTACCCGATCCTGCGGGACCTGGGCGCGATCCTCGTCGCCGCGGCCGTCGTCGTGCTGGTGGCCCGGTCGGTCCGTGTGCCCGCCATCCTGGCCTACATGGTGACGGGGCTCGTCCTGGGGCCCGTGACCCACATCCTCCACCCCGACGCGAGCCTGGAGCTGATCTCGGAGACGGGGATCGCGCTGCTCCTCTTCCTGGTCGGCCTCGAGCTGAGCCTGGAGAAGATCCGGGACGTAGGGCGGGTCGCCGTGCTCGCCGGCGTCGGCCAGATCGCGCTCACCCTGGGGCTCGGCTGGGCGCTCGCGTCGGCGCTGGGCTTCGCGGGCGCCACGGCCGTGCTGGTCGCGCTGGCGCTCACCTTCAGCAGCACGGTCGTGGTGGTGAAGCTGCTGGAGGAGCGCGCCGCGCTCGACGCCACGTACGGGCGGATCGCCGTGGGCGTGCTGCTCGTCCAGGACGTGGCCGTGGTCATCGCGCTCACGCTCCTGGCGGGGCTCGAGGACCCGACGACGCTGGCGCTGGCCACGGTCGGACGGGGCGTGGTCCGTGCCGCCATCGCCATGACCGGGCTGCTGGCGGCGGCGTATGTGGCGACCCGCTACCTCCTGCCGGGACTCTTCCGCTGGCTCGGCGCCTCCATGGAGGGTCTCTTCGTCTGGAGCCTGACCTGGTGCTTCGCCTTCATCCTCGGCGCCCGCGCGCTGGGGCTGTCCATCGAGATCGGCGCGTTCATCGCCGGGATCAGCCTGGCCCAGCTGCCGTACAGCCACGAGCTCGTGCGACGGGTCCACCCGCTCGTCAACTTCTTCCTGGCCATCTTCTTCGTCACCCTCGGCGCCCACATGGAGCTGGGCGCCGCACTGGCGGCGTGGCCGGCCGTCCTCGCCTTCTCCGTCTTCGTCCTCGCCGGGAAGCCCGCGATCCTGATGGCGCTGATCCCCCGGGTCGGGCACGGCGAACGGACCAGCTTCCTCGCCGCGCTGACGCTCGGTCAGATCAGCGAGTTCTCCTTCATCGTGGCGTCGCTGGCGCTGGGCGTGGGGCTGGTCGACGAGTCCTTCATCTCGGTGGTGGGTGCCGTGGGGCTGATCACGATCGGGGTGTCGGCGGTCCTGGTCCAGAACGGCGATCGGCTCTTCGACGCAACCCGTCGGCTGGGGCTGCTCCGGCCCTTCCGTGCGCCGCGAGGCGAGGAGCCGGAACCGGAGCCGGCGCTGGAGGGGCACGTCATCGTCGTCGGGATGAACACCCTGGGCCGCCGGCTGGTGCACGAGCTCACGGATCGCGGCGAGACCGTTCTCGCCGTGGATGTGGACGCGGCGAAGCTGGTGGGGCTGCCCTGCCGCACGCTCCAGGGCACGACGGACCATCCCGACGTGCTCGAGCACGCGCACCTGGCCGACGCGCGGCTCCTGGTCTCCGCGCTCCAGATCCAGGACGCCAACAACCTGATGGCGTACCGGGCCCGGGAGGCCGGCGTCCCGTCGGCCATCCACGCGTTCGACGCACGAGCGGCCGACGAGCTCGAGGACCACGGCGCCACCTACCTCATGGTGTCGAAGTACGACGGGATCCGGCTGATGACCGATGCGCTGCGGCGCGCGGGGGTGATCGATTGATGACCGGGCTCGCCCTGCTCCTCCTGGCCGCTGCGCTGGCCCACGGGCTCGCACGCGCGTTCCGGACCTCCCCGGTCCCGCTGCTCCTCGCGGCCGGCGTGCTGGTGGGCGGGGCCGTGCCCGGCGACATCCTGGACAACGCGCTGATCCTCGGCGTGACCTTCCTCCTCTTCGTCACCGGTACCGACCTCGACCCCGGCACGCTCAAGGGTCAGACCCGCCGGGTCCTGTGGGTGGGCGTGGTCCAGTTCCTGGCGCTCGGGGCCGCAGGCCTGGCCGCGGCGCTGGCGCTCGGCGTGGAGCCCGTCCCCGCCGCGTTCCTCGCCCTGGCCCTCACGGCCAGCTCCACGCTGCTCATCGTCCGGCTGCTCCGGCGACGGCGGCAGCTCTACGAGCCGTTCGCGCGGCTGGTCATCGGCGTGCTCCTGGTCCAGGACCTCCTGATCCTGCTGACCATCCCCGTCGTGACCCGTGCGACGGAGGGGCTCCTGGCCGTGGCCGCCGGCGTGGGCGGGGTCCTGGTGCTCGGCGGGCTCGCCGTCATCACCGCACGCTGGATCGACCCGTGGCTGGTCCGGCTCGACCGGGAGGACGAGCCGCTCCTCCTCGCGGTGCTGGGGATCCTCTTCGTGTTCCTCGGCGTAGCCGACCTCATGGGGCTGCCGCTCCTGGTGGGCGCGTTCCTGGCCGGT
>JAWVYT010000099.1:0-7160 GCA_033722595.1 Longimicrobiales bacterium | reverse complement strand
GGGTAGGCGCGGGCGGTCCCGTACCCCGTGGCCGCGGCGGCACCCACCAGGGTCCGGGGGTCGGAGAGCACGATCCCGCCGGCGGCCAGCTCGGCGCGGCTCAACGCCCGACCCTCGAACGCCTGGCGCTGGAGCTCCGCGGCCAGCTGCAGCACCGACGCGCTCCGCCACCGGCTCCGTCGGAGCCGCACGCCGGCCGAGAGCTGCTCGTCCCGGAAGACCAGCGGCTCGAAGCGACCATCCGAGAGCTCGACGGACGGTCCCACCACGAACCGGCGGTCGGCGGCGATGAACAGGTCCGGGTTGCCGAGCCCCCGGTAGAGCCACAGCCCGCCGCCCTGGAGCCGGCCGGTATCGATGTCCACGGCCGCCTCCAGCTGCCAGCTGTGCCGCTGGACCACGTCGGTCCCGTTGAGGCTTACGCCCAGGAACCGCAGCTGGCTCCCGTCGGCCGTGCTGCCCATGAAATCGACGCGAGGCAGCCAGTAGAACGGCCGCAGCGTCGGCCACGGCGAGTACGCCGTCGCCTCCATGCCCGCGCCGGGACCGGTCCGCACCGGAGCCAGAACCGCGTCCCCGTACCGTTCGGGCGGCGCCGGCGCCTCCGGCCAAGCTGCGGGCTCGAACGGGGTCGCCTCGACCCGCCATCCGTCGACGTGATAGCGGGCGAGGTAGAGGGTTTCGCCGCCGGGGTCGACCTCGGGATCGATGGCGCCCGTCAGCACCCGGGTGACCTGGCGGACGGGGCCCGACGGTCGGCCCCCGGCCACCGCTACCGCCATGATGTTCGGCGCCCCCGTCCGGTCCGACCACCAGAGCAGCCACCGGCCGTCCGGCGACCACGCGGGCGCCAGGTCCAGCGCGTCATCGTCCGTGAGCGGCGTGAGCGCCCCGGTCCGGGCGTCGACCAGCACCAGGTCCGTCCGGCCGTCGCGGTGGAGGCCGGCCGCGATCCATCGCCCGTCCGGGCTCCAACGGGGCCGGTCGAACGCCTCCCCCGGCGCCGCGCCCGCGACCGCCGACAGCTCGCCGGTCTCCAGGTCGTGGACGACCAAGCGCATGCCGGCACGGTGGTCCTGGACGGCGGCGACCCGTCGCCCGTCGGGCCCCACGTCGGGCTGCGCGAGCCGGAGCCCGTCGGTGAGCCGGGTCTCGCTGCCGTCCAGCCCCACCTGCCAGAGATCGCTGAACAGGCGGTACGGGTCCTGGAACTCCAGCTGGGCCACGATGAGCCCTGACCCGTCGGGCAGCCAGCTCGCGGGGTCCAGGATCATCCCGAACTGGTTCCGCTCCGCCAGCCGCCGGGTCTCGCCGGTCCCGAGCTCCACGATCCGCGTGACCGGGTCCGACCGCCAGTCGCTGGCGGCGAACGAGAGGCGGGTGCCGTCCGGGGAGACGCGGGGCGCCACGGCGTACGGCCCGCGCCCCGCCACCGGCCGCGTCTCGGTCACGCCCCGGGCCCGCACCGCCCCGGCCAGCGCGCGGGCGGAGTCCCGGGCCTCGGCCCGCCACCGGTCGTACAGCCGGTCGAACGGCTCGCCGATGGCCCCGCGGGCGACGTGGTCGAAGCGCAGGAACGTGGGCCAGACCGAGCCGGTCGTAGCGTCGATGATGGCGCGGTGCGCCTCGGGGCCGTGCGTCCGCGCGATCCACGCCATGAAGTGGCCGCCGTAGATGTACGCCCGGTTGCCCGCGGGCCAGACGGGGCTCGGCACGCTCAGCTCGTCCAGCGCCGGCAGCGCGCCCTCGAGCGCGGCCGTCCGGATCACCATGTCGTGGATCGAGCTCCGGACCCGGCCGGCGCCCGTGAGCCGCGTCTCGTAGTGCGTGGCCAGCCCCTCCGTGCTCCACGTCGGCGTGCTCACCACCGGGTTCAGCGGCCAGACCATGGGGACCCGACCGAGCACCGCCTGCGCCAGGTCGCCGAGCCCGCTGGTCCGCTCCAGGTGGAAGATGTGGACGAGCTCGTGGACAACGACCAGCTCCAGCCAGTCCCGGGCGAAGAACTCGCCCGCGGCGGCCGGCCGCGCGAACAGGATCACCCGCGGCGACGGGAACGGGCCCGCCAGCCCGTTCGAGTAGTCGGCGTGGTCGGTCACGATGATGTCGATCACGGGTGACGGCGGCTCCGCCAGCTCCCGGCTCAGCACCGCGTGGGTCCGCTCGGCGATCCCCGCGGCCTGGCGGGCGACGGGCTCCAGCCGGGGCGGGAACGTGACCCGGAAGTGCTCGGTGCGCAGCGTCCGCCAGTCCTCGTCCGGTGGCGGCGCCTGGGCGTCCGCCGGCGCCGCCGCGAAGAGCCAGCCCAGGACTCCGACGAGGACCAGCGCAGGCCCGGGACGACGGCGCATGGACCCGGTCACCGCTGCCGCAGCCATGCTTCCAGGCCGCGGACGTGGGCCTCCGCGATCCGCCGCCGCCCTTCCTCAGTCTTCAGGAACGCCTCGTGGCGGGGGATCATCATGAACATGGTCTCCGTGAGGATCGCCGGCGCCCAGGTGAACCGGGCCTGGTGCAGGTCGGCCCGGCCCACGCCCAGGTCCCGCAGGCCGAGCTCCTCGAGGAGCGCTCGCTGGACCGACCGGGCGAGCCCCGCGGCCCGGGGGTGGTTGTAGTACACGCTGGTCCCGTGGTTCGGCCACGGGTCGACCCCGTCGGGGAGCGCGTTGTTGTGGACGCTGATCCACACGTCCACGTCCCGGCGCCGCGCGAGGCGCGTCCGCTCCACCAGCGACACCGACGCGTTCGAAGTCCGGCTCATCACGACCTCCGCCCCCCGGTCCAGCAGCCGGTCCCGCAGCGCGAGCGCGATCCCGAGGTTCGCGTCGGCCTCCGTCAGGCCCGTGGGGCCCATGGTCAGCGTGTCGGCGCCGCCGTGGCCGGGGTCCACGCCGATGGTCAGCCCCCGGAGCGGCGCCACCGGATCCAGCGCGGGCGGCCGCCGTACCCGCAGCACCAGATCGCCCTTCGCCCAGAACGTGTCGTACCCCCAGGGCGGCCCTGTCAGCCTCAGCTCCAGGCGGAGCTCCCGGTCCGACGGCTGGCTCCACTCCGCCCGCTCGACGTACGGGTCGACCTCGCCGTGCTGCAGGAAGTTGACGCGGCTCACCGCGCCGTAGACGACGAGGGTCACCGACCGCTCGTCCTCCTCCACCCGATACGGCAGCCGCCGACTCAGCGCGACCCGGACGTCCACGTGCCCCGGCTGCGGGTCCAGACGAACGACCGGGACACGGGACACGGGGGGCGGGGTCCCCGGGACCCGGAGCCGGACGTCGGACGCCGGGGTCCAGGCGCTCAGGTCGTCGGTGAGCCGGACCCGGTACGCACCGTTGCGCTCGCCGGTCAGCTCCAGCTCCACTCCGTTCGCCCACACGTAGTGGTACGGCCCGGCGCCGGGACCCGGCCGTCCGATGATCCGGCCATCTCCGTTCCGGGCCGGCGGGTCCAGGTCGAGCCCGGTCCCGACGCGTGGGCGAGCCGGGTCCGCGAGCAGCAGGTTGAGCGGCAGCGCCCGACGCACCGTGTCACCCCGGGCCACCAGCACCACGTGCGCCTCCGCGTCGGGCCAGTCCAGGCGCGGCTCCTCGGTGAGCGTGGGCCAGGGCACACCGGGATCCCGGCTCACGACCCGGCGCGCGGCGAAGGACCCGCGGTAGGCGATCCACGCGCTCTCGTCCCCCGCCCCGGTAGCGTCCCCCGGGTCGTCCTCGGAGTCGCGACGCGGTCGGACCTCGAAGGCGGTTACGCCGTCACCGGTCGCCGGCATCGGGATCAGCGGGATCCGCTCCTGACCCAGCTCCAGCCAGGTCTCGCCGCCCCGGGCCCCCGTCAGCCCCACCTCGATCCGCTCCCCGGGCTGGGCCACCCACGCGCCGGTGGGGTGGATGGAGCCGGGTACGATGGCCGCTCGACCGTCGGGGCGCGACGGCGCGGGCGGCAGCCGGACGGGCACGTCCAGCGTCTGCGTCCGACCGCCGAGCTCGGCACGGAGCCGGTAGAGCCCGTCGCCGGGCACGGGCACGAACGCCAGGAACCCGCCGTTCGGCTGCACCTGGACGGGCTCGCCGTTGACCCAGACCCGGGCGTCACCGTTCCCGATCGAACCGAAGATGAAGTTCCGCCCCCGGGTCTCCACCAGCATGGAGTCCCTGGGGTAGCTGACCCGGAGGTCGAGCGGTCCGGACTCGACCGGGACGGGCGGGAGCCCTTCGGCCGCGGGTTCGGGCGTCACCGGCCCCGGCGGGCGTCCGCAGGCGGCGAGGACGGCTAGCACGAGGAGACCGAGCCCCGCCAGTCCCCGTGCGCCGGTCCGGGCGCCGGACGGCGACGGGAACGGGATCACGGACGGTACCGGACCCGTCACTGCGCTGCCGTGTGCACGTTCATCTCTCGTTCCCCATCCCGAGTGTCCCCTCGAAGCCGGCGCAGCCACAGGTACCCGACCGCGGCCATGGCCCCGTTCGCCGCCGCCACGCCCGGTCGGAGCAGCACGACCCCGCCGATCCCAAACATGAGCCCGAACAGGATGAGGAGTCCAGCGGCGACCCGCTGGAGGTCCCGGCCCAGGTCCTGGGCGGGATCCAGCCCGGTGCGGGCCCGCTGGCGCACCCAGCCGGGCCCGCCGGGCCGGACGCGGCGGTAGAAACGGTCCAGCGTCGCGTCGTCCTCGGCCCTGGTGAGGAGCATGACCGGCACCCACACGGCGAGGGTGATCCCGGCCGTCACCATGAGCCGGAGCCCGAAGTCGTCGATGCGCAGCGTGTAGACCGGGTTGTCCAGCGAGGTGAGCGCGCCGACGATGAACCCCGCGAGCATGGCCGCCAGCTCGGCCCAGGCGTTGATCCGCCACCAGTACCATCGGAGGATCAGGACCAGTCCGGGGCCGGTCCCCACGGCCAGGATCAGCCGGTAGACGGTGGCCACGGAGTCGGCGTAGAACGCGGCCGTCGCGCCCAGCGCGGTGACCAGTACCGACGCGACACGGGCGAACCAGACCAGCTCGGCGTCGGGGGCGTCGGGCCGGACGAACCGGCCGTACAGGTCGTTGGTGATGTAGCTGGCGGCCCAGTTGATGGCGGTGGACACGGTCGACATGAACGCCGCCACCAGCGAGGCCACCACCAGCCCGAGCACCCCGGCAGGGAGGAAGTCCAGCATGAGGCGCGGGTAGCCGAGCTCCGGGTCGTCGAGGTCGGGGTAGACCACCAGCGCCACGACCGCGACCACCACCCACGGCCACGTCCGGACCACGTAGTTCATGATGTTGAAGAACCACGCCGCCTTCTCGGCGTCGGCCTCGGTCCGGACGGAGCTGAGCCGCTGGATGAACTCGCCGCCCCCATCGCTCCGGCGGAACGCCCACCACAAGATCGCCACGTAGCCGAAGAACGTCAGCGCGCTGATCCCGGCCGCCTTCGACCACCCGACCAGTGACCCCTCGCCGAATGTCAGCGGTGTGAATGCGAGGACGTCGAACTCGGTAAGCCGCTGGGCGCCCGCCACAACTTCCGCCATCCCGCCCACGTGCGCCACGGCCACCACCGCCACCACCACGGCGCCGAAGAGCCCCAGGAAGAACTGGAAGAAGTCCGTGGCCACGACGCCCCAGAGCCCGGCGATCCCGGCGTAGAGCAGCACGAACACGCCCACCGCCACCACGCTCCAGAGCTTCGCCGACGCGCCGAGGTCGAGGCCCAGCGCCGGGAAGACCTGGAGCGCGTCCACCACCTTCACCATGGCCAGCATGGCGTAGCCGATCCCGATGGGGCCGATCACCACGGCGAACAGGAACCCCTTCGCCGCCCGGAGCACGGCCGCCGGTCGGCCGCCGTACCGGATCTCCGTCAGCTCGTTGTCCGTGACGATCTCGGCCCGTCGCCAGAGTCGGGCGAAGACGTAGATCAGGATGACGTGGGCGATGGCGTACCCCCACCACTCCCAGTTCCCGGCGATCCCCCGCGTCCCCACGACGCCGGCCACGTACAGCGGCGTGTCGATGGAGAACGTGGTGGCCGCCATGGACGTGCCGGCAAGCCACCAGGGCAGCGTCCGGCCGCCCACGAAGAAGTCCACCATCCCGCCGCTGGCCCGTCGCGCCAGGTAGACCCCGAGGGCCAGGGTGACGAGCATGTACGCGCCGACGATGGCGAAGTCCAGCGTGCTCACGGAGCGGGCTCAGGCACAGCGGTTGCACCCGTGGGAGGCGGGTGGCAGGATACCGGAAGACACGGACCGTGGAGGCATTGTGATAGGCGACCTCTTCTATCGTCTCGGGACCATCGCGGGCACGGGGCTCGGCATCGTCGAGAGCGGCGTCCCCGTCCCCGGGGACGACCCCGAGCCGGAGGAGTCCCCGACCGACGGGGGCTCCCAAGAGTCGGACGATGGCGACCTCCTGGTCAACACCGTGCTGGGCGCCGCCGCCGCGTGGGTCGTGAAGACTGTGCTCCACCCCCGGTCCGTCTCCTGGCCCCGTGTCGTCATCGCCGGTGTGGGCGCGACCGTCCTGGCCGAGGCGGTGGACCGGGCCCTCGGCGGGCGGGACCGGGAGGAGGAGCCCGACCCGGACGCCGTCCTGATCCAGCTGGGCGCCGGGATCGCGATGGCGGCCGGGTACGCCTCGGTGCTGTACCCCCGTCTGCCCGGCTCCCCGCTGGCGAAGGGGCTCATCTTCGGCGCCATGGAGGTCGCCGCCTCGCCCCACGGCGGACTCGTCAGCGTAGCCACCGACACGCCCGGGCTCAAGTTCCCGCTCAAGGACCTGGCCGTCCCCATCGACGACCGCCACGGCCCGCTCGCCAACGTGGCCTTCGGCGTGGGGCTCGGGCTCCTGTACCGGCCCGACCTGGACTCGGAGGGCGGGCACGACGAAGAGTAGCACACGCCGTCACCCGCCCCGGCGCGCGGTGTAGGGCGCCGGGCAGAGCGGCAGCCTGAGCCCGCCTCCCGACGGATCGCTCCCGGTCGCGCCCGGGTCCCACGTCTCCGGCAGGATGCCGAGCAGACTCGCGGACCGGCCGGCGTGCGTCAGCCGCTGGATCGCGCACAGACGACGCCGGTTGGCCTGAACAGCCGGCGCCAGGTACAGCTCCGCCGTGCTGCCGAGCTCGTCCAGCACCAGGTACCGGGCGCCGAGCTCGGCCGCCCGCTCCAGCACG
>JAWVYT010000098.1:0-7185 GCA_033722595.1 Longimicrobiales bacterium | reverse complement strand
CGTCCGAGGCCAGCGTGCTGATCAGCGGCGAGAGCGGGACGGGGAAGGAGCTGGTCGCCCGCGCGATCCACGACAAGTCGAGCCGGAGCAAGGGGCCGTTCATCGCGCTGAACTGCGGCGCGTTCCCCCGGGAGATCCTGGAGAACGAGCTCTTCGGGCACGAGAAGGGCGCGTTCACCGGCGCCACCGATGAGAAGGCCGGCGCGTTCGAGCTCGCCGATGGCGGCACACTCTTCCTCGACGAGGTCGCCGAGATGGAGCCCGACGTCCAGGTCAAGTTCCTGCGGGCGCTCGAGCAGCGGGCCTTCCGCCGGCTGGGCGGAAAGAAGGAGATCAACGTGGATATCCGCGTCGTCGCCGCCACCAACAAGGACGTGGAGACGGCGCTCGACGAGGGCCAGCTCCGGGAGGACCTCTACCACCGGCTGGCCGTGATCCCCATCGCGCTGCCGCCGCTCCGCGAGCGGGGCGGCGACCTGCAGCTGCTGGCGCAGGAGTTCCTGCAGCGGTTCGCCGAGGAGCACGAGAAGGAGGTGGAGGGCTTCACGGACGGCGCGCTGGAGTATATCCAGACCTACGGCTGGCCGGGGAACGTACGGGAGCTCAAGAACGCCGTGGAGCGGGCCGTGATCCTGGCCCGGGACGAGCGGATCGAGGCCGCCGACCTCCAGCAGCGGCAGACGTCGCTCGAGGAGAAGGAGGCCCGGATCGCGGTGGGCTCGTCTCTGGAGGAGGCGGAACGTATCATGATGTTGAAGACACTCGCGTTCACCCACGGAGACGTGAAGAAGGCGGCCAAGATCCTCGGGTGCACGCAGAAGAAGCTGAAGGAGACGGTCGCGGACGCCGTGAAGTAGCGCGTCCATATCACAGGAGGCACCATGTCGGACAACGGCGAGGAATACGTCATCATCGAGCACCGGTCGGGTGGGAGCTTCGGCACCTTCGTCTGGGGGCTCCTCATCGGCGCGGCGGCAGCGCTCCTCTACGCGCCCAAGTCCGGGCGTGAGACGCGGGAGGAGCTCTCCGAGAGCGTGGCCCGCCTCCGGGATGAGGCCGAGGGCCGGGTCCGGGAGGTTCAGGACACCGTGACCGAGGTGGTGGAGGACGCGCGCCGTCAGTTCGAGGAGGGCGTCGGCGCCGCCCGCCACGCCGTGGAGACCGGCCGGCAGGCCGTTCGAGAGTCCCGCCAGGAGGTCGAGCGTCGGGTCGAGGAGTCGAAGCAGGCGTTCCAGGCCGGCTACGACGCCGCACGGGCGGCCGCCACCGACGGCGAGCCGGAGGCCGGCGAGGGCGGGGACGCGTCCGACGAGGAGTGAGCCCGGAGGGGCCGGCCGAGGCCGGAGGGCCTCGTGCAGAGATGGACGACCCCGGACCGGAGCCGGGGCCAACCTCGACCGGGGCGCCGATCCCGGCGCCGGCGGCCGGGGAGAAGAGCCGGCTCCGCCGTGTGCGGGAATACACCGCCGCTCTGGGCCGCGGGATCTGGAGGAAGGGCGAGCAGGACAACATCTTCTTCCTCGCCGGAGCCATCTCCTTCGACGTTATGGTGGCGTTCATCCCGCTGCTGGTGGCCGTGGTCGGGATCGCCGGGACCGTGCTGCAGCGGCGCCAGCAGATCCAGGAGATGCTGCTCCAGTACCTGGACCAGACGATCCCCGCGGCGGTGAACCTGCCCTACGAGCGGGTCCTCACGGACCTGGCCCAGAACAGCACCGGGATCCTCAGCATCGGTACGCTGCTGTTCCTGTGGATCTCGACCCGACTGGTGGGTACCCTGCGGATCGTGCTCCGGGAGATCTTCGACATGCCCCACGGGCGGGGCATCGTGGAGGGGAAGATCTTCGACGTGAAGATGGTCCTCATGGCGGGCACGCTCTTCGGCGTGAACTTCCTGCTCACCGTCGGGCTCCGGCTCGGGGCCGAGTTCGCCAGCGAAGCGACCGGGATCCAGACCGGCGATGTCCCGCTGCTGAGCGACGCGACGGCGCTCTGGCCGCAGCTCCTGGCCTTCGTGACCCTCTGGTTCATGTTCTTCCTGATCTACCGGTACCTGCCGCCCCGGCGGATCCAGTGGCGAACGGCCGCCATCGCCGCCACCTTCACCGCCATCGTGGCCGAGATCCTCAAGTTCGGGTTCACCTGGTACGTGCAGAACGTGGCGGTCTTCGACGAGTTCTGGGGCAACGTCGCCACCTTCGTCATCCTGGTCCTCTGGATCTATTACACGTCGCTGGTGTTCGTTCTCGGGGGTGAGGTGGCGCAGGTCGTGTCCATGCAGCGAACGCGGAAGCGCCAGAAGCTGCGGCTCAGCTAGGAGAGGCCCATGAGACAGCGGTGCCCGGGCGACGTCGGTCTCCTCGCGCTCCTCGCCCTCGTCTCCGCGCTCCTGGCCGCGCCGGCACCGGCCCCGGGCCAGGGGGCGGGGCTCTACGACGAGGACGTACCCGGCTTCATGGAGGCGCCGCTCCAGCCCGGTGAGCCGTACGTGGTCATCCGGCTGGCGGAGAACCGGCTCCTGCTGGTGGACGGCCGCGATGTGGTCTGGTCGGCGCCGGTGGCGACCGGGACGGGGTTCCGCCTCGAGGGCGCCGGCGAGAGCTGGGCGTTCGACACCCCCCGCGGCGTGTTCCGGGTGGAGCGGAAAGAGAAGGACCCCGTCTGGATCATGCCGGATTGGGCCTTCGTGGAGCGGGGCGAGCCGGTCCCGCCGGCGGACTCGCCGCGGCGGCGGCGGGAGGGCATGCTGGGCAGCACGGCGCTGTACATCGGGCACGAGCTCGCGATCCACGGGACGGACCGGCCCGAGCTGGTCCTGGATCCGGACCCGGACAACCGGCGGGTCTCGCACGGCTGTATCCGGATGACCGATGAGGACGCGCGACGCCTCTTCCATCAGGTGGACGTGGGTACGCTCGTCCTGATCTATTGAGGGTCGTACATTGAGCACCATCGCGAAGGGTCGAATGGGACGGGACGGCAGGAAAGTCGTGGCGCGCAACAAGAAAGCGCGTCACGAGTACGAGATCCTGGACACGTACGAGGCGGGGATCGTTCTGAAGGGTCCGGAGGTAAAGTCCATCCGGGCCGGGAGGGTGAGCCTGAACGAGGCGTTCGCCCGGGTCGATGACGGCGAGGTCTGGCTGTACGGGATGCACGTGTCGCCGTACGACCCGGCGTCCCGGATGAACCAGGACCCGACGCGGCCCCGGAAGCTGCTGCTGAAGGGGTCGGAGATCCGGCGGCTGATCGGGGCTACGCGGGAGAAGGGGCTGGCGCTGGTGCCGCTGGAGCTCTACTTCCGTCGGGGCTACGCGAAGGTGGCGCTGGCGCTGGCCCGCGGGAAGAAGCTGCACGACAAGCGGGAGACGCTGAAGCGGAAGACGCACCAGCGGGAGATGGAACGGGAGCTGAAGAAGTACACGTCATGATCCGGAACTTCGGCACGACCGGCGGGCGCGGAGCCGCCCGCGTCGCGACGGTGCTCCTCGGGGCGGCGCTCGCCGCGCACCCTGCGGGCCTCGGCGCACAGGACGGGACGCGGCCGCCGCCGCTGCACGTGGAGGGCGTGGGCGAGCCGGTGTCCGTGAACGTCGCCATGCACCGGGGCTACCCGGCGTACCCGGCGTGGACGCTCCGGAGCCTCGGGGCCCGCGTGGATGGGACCGCGCGCGGCGCCCGGGTCGTCTTCGGGTCCGATACCCTGCGGTTCGAGGCGGGCTCCCCGTTCTTCCGGGCGCTGGGTGAGGACCACCAGCTGGTGGACGCGGCGTACAGGGAAGGCGGCATCTTCTACCTGCCGCACCAGCTCTACGCGGAGTGGTTTCCGGAGACGTATCCGGACCAGGTCTCGTTCGTGGCCGGTCACCTCCGGATCGGGACGGCGGCCGATACGGCTGGCCCGGCGGCCGGCCGGTCCGGGCCGCCCATCGTGGTCATCGACCCGGGACACGGCGGGCCGGACCCCGGACGGGTCGGCCCCAGCGGGCTGAAGGAGAAGGATGTGGTCCTCCAGGTCGGGAAGCGGCTCGCCCGTGAGCTGGCGGACCGGGGCTACGAGGTCCGGCTGACCCGGACCACCGACACGCTGATCCCGCTGGAGCAGCGGGCCCACATGGCCAACGAGTGGCGGGGCAGCCGGCCGGGGCTCTTCCTGTCCATCCACGCCAACGGGGTCTCCGACCGGCGGGTGACGGGCTTCGAGACGTTCTTCCTCTCCGACGCCCGGACGGAGGACGAGCGCCGGGTGGCGGAGATGGAGAACGCGTCGCTGGCGTACGAGTCGTCGAGCCGGGTGGTCGGCAGCGACGACCTCGACCTGATCATGAACACGCTCCGCAACGACTTCTACGTCCGGGCCTCGCACAGCCTGGCGGGGCTCGTGCAGGACGAGTTCGGCGACTTCCACCGGGGCAACGACCGGGGCGTGAAGCAGGCCGGGTTCGTGGTCCTGATCGGCGCGTTCATGCCGGCGGTGCTCGTGGAGCTGGCGTTCATCTCGAACCCGGCGGAGGAGCGGCTCCTGGGGTCCGGTACCTTCCAGGTGGACGCGTCCGAGGGGATCGCCGACGCCGTGGACCGGTTCTTCGAGGAGAACCGCGAGCTGTGGCGGGGGACGGAGCCCGGGTCCTCGTGAGGCGACGGTGACGCTGGAGCAGCAGCTGTTCGGCGTCACGTTCGCCAACCCCGTCCTGCTGGCCGGCGGCACGGCCGGCTACGGCCGGGAGCTCGACGGGCTGCTCGACCTGGATGCTCTGGGCGGGATCGTGACCAAGGCGGTCACGCCCGAGCCCCGGAGCGGGAACCCGGCGCTCCGGACGGCCGAGTACACCGCGGGGATGCTCAACTCGATCGGGCTCGCCAACGTGGGGCTCGAGGCGTTCCGGGCGGAGAAGCTGCCCTGGCTCGCCGACCGGCTCCGGCGCGCCCACGTGCTGGTCAACGTGGCCGGCAGGACCGTGGACGAGTACGTGACGGTCATCGACGGACTCGAGGACGCCGACGGGTTCCTCGGCTACGAGCTCAACGTGTCGTGCCCGAACGTGAAGGAGGGGGGCGCCGTGTTCTGCGCCCGGAAGGACCTCCTGGACGAGGTGGTCTCGGCGGCACGGGCACGGACGCAGCGGCCCCTGATCGTGAAGCTGGCGCCCAACCTGCCGGACATCGGCGGGACGGCCGCGACGGCCGTGGCCGCAGGCGCCGACGGGATCACCCTGATCAACACGTTCCCGGGGCTCCTCTTCGATGTCGACCGCCGGACCGCCGTCCTGGGCGCCGGTACCGGCGGCGTCAGCGGCCCCGCGGTCCTGCCCATGGGCGTGCACGCCGTCTGGCAGGCCGCCCGGGCCGTGGACGTGCCGATCATCGGCGTGGGAGGGATCCGTGCCGGGGAGGACGCGGTACAGTACCTGCTCGCAGGCGCATCGCTGGTGGAGATCGGGACGGCCTCGTTCGCTGACCCCCGGGCCGGGGAGCGCGTAGTGGCGGAGTTGCGCCGGTACGGCAGGCGCCACACCGTGGGCCGCGTGGCCGACCTGGTCGGTGCCGGCCGCGTCCATGCACAGGAGGGCGGATGAAGGACCTCATCATCGCGCTGGACCTGCCGACGGCGGAGGACGCGCTCGCGCTCGTCGACCGGCTCGGGGAGCCCGCCGGCTTCTACAAGGTCGGTGCCCAGCTCTTCACCCGCGCCGGGCCCGAGCTCGTCCGCGAGCTCAAGGACCGCGAAAAGCGCGTGTTCCTGGACCTGAAGTACCACGACATCCCGCACACGGTGGCGGGATCCGTGGAGTCCGCGGCCGCGCTGGGCGTCGACATGCTCACGCTCCACGCGTCCGGCGGCACGTCGATGATGCGGGCGGCCCGCGAGGCGGTGGGGCTCGACGGGCCGCTCCTGGTGGGCGTCACGCTCCTGACCTCGTTCAGCGGCGCGGACGTCGAGGAGGTCTGGGACAAGGAGCTGCGCTCGCTGCGCGACGATGTGGCCCGCCTGGCCGGGCTGGCCGCCGACGCCGGGCTCGATGGGGTGGTCTCCTCGGCGCTGGAGGTGGAGGCGCTCAAGCGGCGGCACGGGACCGAGTTCCTGGTGATCACGCCGGGGATACGCTCCGAGGGCGACGCCACGGGCGACCAGGCCCGGGTGGCCACGCCGGCCGATGCCATCGCCGCCGGCAGCGACTACCTCGTCGTGGGGCGCCCGATCCACGCCGCCGAGGACCCCGAGGCGGCGTTCCGGGCGATGATGGACGCGATCGACGCGGCGATGGAGGCCGACACGCCATGACCCGCGCCCCCGTCCTCGCCTCCGTCCTCGCCATCGGGGCGCTCGTCGCGCCGACCGCCGCGACGCCGCAGGTGCCCACGGAGGAGCCCGCGGCCCGGCAGCAGCAGGCGGACCTGGCGGGGCTGCTCGAGGCCATTGCCGCGTACTGGGAGGACGGGAACGCGGCCGCGCTGGCCGAGCACGGGGCCGGCGCCGGCCTCGAGCTGGAGATCGCAGGCCAGCTCGTGGGCTCGCTGAACGGGCGCCGGGCGGCCGCGGCGCTCCGCCAGCTGTTCGGCGGGCAGGTGACGGTCCGGGTCGAGACGGCCAGCGTCGCCACCGTCGTGGGCGCCGAGGACCGGGCCTTCGGCGAGCTGATCTGGGAGGTCCGGATGCCCGGTGCGGCGGTGACGGAGAGCCGGAAGGTGTTCGTCGCGCTGGTCCGCGAGGAGCGGGCGTGGCGCATCTCGCAGATCCGGATCCTGCCGTAGCCCACGCTCGACCGAGACCGGAACCGAACCGAAGGGACCATGCAGCAGCCCGTAGATACCAGCTCGATCCAGGAAGGCCTGGCGGAGGTCTCCGACAGCCTGGCCGCCCCGATCACCGCCCTGGCGAACCTCGACTGGCGCGCGCTGGTCAACTGGCCGGCGCTGGCCGCCGACCTCCTCCAGGTCGCGTTCATCCTGTTCCTGTCGCTGGTCGGGTACCGGCTGCTTCGCGTCTTCACGAAGCGGCTCCAGCGGGAGTCCGAGGAGGAGGACCTGGTCCGGAAGCGGCAGCGGGAGCAGCGCGCTCAGACGGTGGCCAGCCTGCTCAACAACATCGGCGGCATCACCATCGGGCTCATCGCGCTGCTCATGATCGTCGGCACCTTCATGCCCATCGGGCCGCTCCTGGCCGGCGTCGGCGTCCTCGGGCTG
>JAWVYT010000097.1:0-7214 GCA_033722595.1 Longimicrobiales bacterium | reverse complement strand
GATGGCCGGGACCAGGTACGCGAAGATCAGCACGCAGTACTGCGCCACCTGCGTGTACGTGATCCCCTTCATCCCGCCCCAGATGGCGTAGAAGGCGACGATCACCATCCCGATCAGCACGCCGACCTCCACCGACACGTTTAGGAACCGGCTGAAGACCACGCCGACCCCCCGCATCTGGCCCGCCACGTACGTGAAGCTCACGAAGATCGCGGCGACTACGGCGACCACGCGGGCCACGTCGGAGTAGTACCGTGCGGCCACGAAGTCCGGGACCGTGTACTTCCCGAACTTCCGGAGGAACGGCGCCAGGAGCAGCGCCAGGAGCACGTACCCACCGGTCCACCCCATGAGGTAGACGCTGCCGTCGGCGCCCATGAACGCGATGAGCCCCGCCATGGAGATGAAGCTGGCGGCGCTCATCCAGTCGGCGGCCGTGGCCATCCCGTTCGCGATGGGAGAGACGCCCCGGCCCGCCACGTAGAACCCTTCCGTCGTCCGGACTTTGCTCCAGAACGCGATCCCTATGTAGAGCGCGAAGGTCAGCCCCACCAGGATGAAGGTCCAAGCCTCGATCGACATGCTAGCCCTCCTTCCCGGTGTAGGGGACGTCCGGCGTGCCCTGATCCCCCGCGGGCTTCGAGCCGGCGTCGAGCCGGTCGCCCATCCAGGCGTACACGAAGATCAGGACGATGAAGACGTAGATGGAGCCCTGCTGAGAGATCCAGAACCCGAGGGGGATCCCGCCCAGGCTGATCTCGTTCAACGGCTCCACCAGCAGGATCCCCAGCAGGGGACCCACCAGGAACCAGATGACCAGCAGCAGAACCGTGATCCTCAGCAGCTTCGCCCAGGCGGTCGCCGACGTGGAAGTGCGGCCGTCGGTGGGGTCCATACGCGTCCTCCCTTCGATGGGCGAGCCGCTCCGTCGCACGCGATGGTCACGGGGCCGGAATCCAACAGGCCCTGCCCCTCGCGCTGCCGTGGGGGGCGCCGGACCGGCTCGCTATGGAGTTGAGGTGAAACACCGGCAGGATACGGCCGGCGTGAACAGTAATGACATTTCCGGGGCGCCGACGCAGTAGGGAGCCGCGCGTCGCGATTGTGGGGAAGATTCTGTGACGTACTTCGGACGCGCGTAGGGGATTCCCACCCGGCCCGTACGGGATTTCCCCTGTCGGGTGGGGGCGCTGGGGTCGAGGGACGGGCGGCCGGACGGGTGGCCGGGACGGGCTCATCGTGGGGGCGCGAGCGACGGCCGGGTCGTCGGGAGTTTCGCCGAACCCGGGATCGGTTATGTTGCGGCGACGTTGAACTCGACCGGACGTGGCACGTGACCGAGCCCGAGCGGCGCACCGCGCGCTCGATCCTCCTCTTCTGGCTGCCGCTGGCGGCCACGTGGATGATGATGGCCGTGGAGGGGCCGTTCCTCGCGGCGGTCATCGCCCGGCTGGCGGATCCGAAGTTCAACCTGGCGGCGCACGGGGTCGCGTTCGCCTTCGCCATCCTGGTCGAGGCGCCGGTGATCATGCTCATGAGCGCGTCCACGGCGCTCGTGGAGGACTCCCACACCTACCGTCGGCTCCGGAACTTCGCGAACGCGCTCAACGCGGGCTCCACGGCGCTCCTCCTCACGGTGTTGATCCCGCCGGTCTACGTGTTCCTCATGGAAGGGCTGATCGGGCTCCCGTCGGAGGTCGCCGATCTGACGTACGGCGCGCTCTGGATCCTGCTGCCCTGGCCCGCGGCCATCGGCTATCGCCGGTTCCTGCACGGGCTGCTGATCCGATCGGGCCGGACCCGCCTGGTGGCGTTCGGGACCGTGCTCCGACTGCTGGGGATGGCCTCCACGGCGCTGGTCCTCTACCTGTACACCGACGTTCCGGGGGCGTGGGTGGGCGCAGCGGCGCTCTCCGCGGGCGTGGTGACCGAGGCCATCGCCGCCCGGATCATGGCCATCGCCACGGTCCGGGAGCTCCGCACGAAGGCGCGGGCCCCGGACGACGACTCGCCGGCCCACGAGGGCTACCGGGCCATCATGACGTTCTACTACCCGCTCGCCCTGACGTCTCTTATCGGACTGACCGTGCAGCCCATGCTGACGTTCTTCATGGGGCGGGCTCCGGCGCCGATCGAGTCGCTGGCCGTGTTCCCCGTGGTCCACTCCCTCTCGTTCCTCTTCCGGGCGCTGGGGCTCAGCTTCCAGGAGGCGGCCATCGCCCTCATGGGGAAGCGACTCCAGCACTATCCCGAGCTCGCGCGGTTCGCCCTCGGGCTCGGGATCGCCGCGTCCGGCGGGTTCGCCCTCGTCGCCTTCACGCCGCTGGCCGACTTCTGGTTCATCACCGTCTCGGGCTTGTCCGAAGAGCTGACGGCGTTCGCGCTGACGCCCACCAAGATCATGGCGCCGCTGCCGGCGCTCAGCGTGCTGCTCAGCTTCCAGCGGGCGATCCAGGTCCAGGGCCGCCGGACGCGGCCGATCACCGTGGCCACCGTGATCGAGGTGGTCACCATCGCCGCGCTGTTCCCGTTCTTCGGCTGGGGGATCGGGATGGTGGGCGTGACCGCGGCGGCCATCGCGTTCCTGGCGGGTCGGACCGGCGGCGTGGTCTTCCTGCTGGGTCGGGTGCGACGGACGCTGCGGCGGTACGACGTCGCCTAGAACGGGGCCTTCCGGTCCTCCGCGGGCCACACGACGCGGAACCCCAGGTTGTCGGTGGCGAAGAGGGCGTGGAAGCCGAGGCCCTTGTTGCGATTCGCCGCGCGGAGGAAGAAGGGCTCGTCGCGGAACGATCCGCCCCGTGACATGCGGGTCTCGGGGTTGGACGGGAAGTTCCCCAGCAGGTACCAGTCGGGGACCACCCACTCCCAGACGTTGCCCGCCAGGTCGTGGACGCCCTCGGGCGTTACGCCTCCGGGTCGGCTCAATACCGGGAGCGTACCCGAGGGCTCGCACGCGCGGAAGTGGGCCCGGTCGCAGTTGGGCGGCTCGTCGCCCCAGGGATACGTGCGACTCCGGGTGCCCCGGGCGGCGAACTCCCACTCCTCCTCGGTGGGGAGCCGTCCGCCGATCGACTCGGCGTACGCCATGGCCTGGTCCCATGTGACGTGGACAACGGGGTGCCGCTCCCGGCCCTCCGCGTACGCGTGCAACGGGTCGAAACGAGCGAACTCCGCGTTGGTGACCTCGTGCTGCTGGATCCAGAACGCCGGGACCGAGACCGGCGCATACGACTCGTCCCAGGTGATGTACGGGCCCTCGGAGACCGTATCGGGGTCCGGGTTCCCTTTCCAGAAGAGGCCGCCCTCGATGAGGATCGGGGGGTTCAGGCTGTCCACGGCTCCGGCCGGCGGGGTGTGCGGGCCGGGGTCCGCGGACGGGACCCGGACGCCGACGTACGCGGCGACCACGACGGCGGCTCCCGTCGCGATCACGACCATCCGGTGCGGCAGGGCTCGCGTCGGGTCCGCCACCGCCACCGCCTCGCTAGCGGCCCGCGACTCGCCGCGACCAGAGCGGCCGCGTGAGCAGCCCCAGTGCCACCACGCCCGCCAGCCCCAGGATCAGCCACCTGCCCGTGCCCCACGCCGTCCACGGCGGAGCGTTCTCGGCGGCCACGTCGGGGCGTGGCGTCCGCGTGTCCACCCGCCACGTCCGCCAGGTGCGACCGGCCCAGCCGGGGTCCCGGCTATCCCCGACCACCGCCATCTCCATGACGCCCCCGACCTCGTCGAAGGTCACCGTCAGCGGCGCCCTGAGCATGTAGAATGACGTGTCGGAAAGGGCGAAGAGCGGCGTCCGGATCCGGCCCCGGGGCTGGTAGGTCAGGTGGTCGCCGTCGAGTCGGATGTAGAGCGACCCGCTGTTGGGACTCGCCCGGTACCGGCCGCCCTGCGAGCCGTACGCGCCCACGTAGCGCCGCAGGACCGCCGGTTCCACATCGACTGTCGGTCTCGACGGCGCGGCGAAGTACAGGAGGTCGCGGGCGGCCCAGTCATTGAACTCCGGCGAGGAGGCCAGGACCACCGTGCCGATGCCCGTTGTCGGGACGAACGTGACCAGGACGCTGCTCCGGGGCGTACGCCCTCCGTGCGTGACCCGGTTCGGCTCACCCCGCCGGGCAATCGTCCGCCAGGAGAAGCCGTACCCCTCGCCCTCCGGGTCGTACCCTGATCGGACCTCGTGGGTGGTCCCCAGGATCCCCTCGAGGGCCGCGTCCGCGGCGCCGGCGTTGGCGGCCACGAACGCCGCCATGTCCGTGGCGCTGGCCAGGAGCCCGGTGCCGCCCCGGAGGGCCGGGCCGATGGCGGGGTCGAACCCCGCGCCGGCCATCCCCAGGGGCTCCAGGACGCGGTCCCGGATCAGATCCGCGAGGGGCGTCCCGGCCGCCCGGGACAGGGCATGGCCCAGGAGCCCGTACCCCACGGTGGAGATCTCGCGGGAGCGGCCGGGAACCCAGTCCAGCTCGTAGCTCCCCAGGAACCGATAGAGATCCTCGAGCGTGAAGTCGGCGTACGGGACTGGCGGCTCCGCCGGCAGCCCCGAGCGGTGCGTGGCCAGGTGACGCAGCGTGATCTCGTACCCGCTCAGCGACGGGACGGTCACGCCGTCGGGCATGTACTCTGCCACCCGGTCGTCCAGCGACACCTCGCCCCGGGCCGCCATGTCGGCCAGGAGCGTGGCCGTGAACGTCATGGTGACCTCGCCGATGGGGAAGGGCGTCTCCGGCGTCACCGGCTCACCGTCCGGCCCGGCGCCGTACACCGCCACCCGGGTCGTCCCGTCGGAGTCGACCACGGCCAGGGCCACCCCGGGCGCCTCGCCGTCTTCCACCATGTACCGCAGCATGAGCTCGAGGTCCGCGGTGGCGGGGAAATGCTGCTGGGCGGTGACGGGTACCGCGAGCCCCGTCGACAGGAGGACCGGCACGAGCCCGGTCACGACAACCGCAAAGCTGCGCTTCATGCGACTTCTCCCGTCGGATTGCTGCTCCCGGGGCCCGTCCTGCCCAACCTACCGACTCTCCACGTCGTACGCCCGCACCGACTCCACGTCCAGCTCGTCCCGGTAGACGCCCCAGACGCGGGTTCCGATGGGGTCTGCCATGGCCTCGTGGGGCTGGAATCCCGCCGGGGTCTCGACCGCCGCCACCAGTACGCCCGCAGAATCGAGCACGAGCCACCGCCGGGCCGGGACGCGCCGGTCCAGCGGCAGGTTCGGGACGGACAGCATCCCGACGTACTCGCCAACCCACACGCTGCCATCGGGGCCCGGGATCACGCCGTCATATGCGGGGAACCGCTCCGGACGGGGCACACGGTCGAACACCTCCCGCATCATCCGCCCCTGACGCTCCGGCATGTCGGCGAGCCACGAGGCCAGCATCGAATCCCAGATCTCCACGGGACGGCCCTCCACCGGACGGTCGAGGTCGGGCCACCGGACGATCCGCCGGAGATCGCCGTCCGGGCCGAAATAGCGCAGCTCCGGAGACTCCGCCGTCCCCACCACCAGCAGCTCCCCGGACACGGCGCCGTGGGTGTCCGCGCCGAAGGGATAGAGGGTCACGCCCGTCCGCTCGCTGCTGTACGACTGGAACCCGGGGAACGAGCCCAGCTCCGCCACGACCTCGCCGTCCGCCGACAGACGGTACGACGGCGCCGCCGGCCGACGCGCGCCCTCGCCCGGGCCGAAGCCGCCGACCGAGAAGAGGACGAACCCGCCTTCGAGACCCGGCTTCAGGTGCGTCCACGCCGCCTCCGACCGGGTGTTCGGCGCCGCCATGATGCCCAGCGGCGCTATCCCGCTCAGGTCCACCTCACGGACGAACTCGCCCGACCGGGTGAACACCGAGATCCGACGACGGTCCGGGTCCCAGACGGCGATCGAATCGCCGCCAAACGACACGATCGACGCCACGCGCGCGAACTCGCCCGGCCCGCCGCCCTGCCGACCGAGGACCGCACGGAGGGATCCGTCCGCCCCGAAGACCAGCGCCTGGGGCGGCGTCTCCGTGCCCACCGCCACCGCCCCGTCGCCCAGTGGCGCGACAGCGCTGATCCGGAAGAGCGGCTCCTCCGGGCTCGTGCCCCCGCCGATCTCCAACACGGGCGACCCGGACAGCGACCACGAGACCGCGGCCTCGACGCTCCCCTCCCGGTTCGTCACGACCTCGATCCCGGCGCTGTCGGACACCATGGCGGCTCCCCCGGCGCCTCCGTCACACCCCGGCGCCCCGAGTCCGACGCCCACCACGGCCAGAGCCATCCCCGTGTTTCGCATCGCGCCCCGCATGTCGCCTCCCGTCCTCCGCCAGGCCGGATCCGGCCATTAACTAAACCTTTAGGTGTCAGGCCCAACGTAGCGACGGCCGCGGCGGGCTGTCAACTAAAGGATTAATTGACAGCCCGCCCCAGGGCCCGCATCTTCCGGCCATGGAGATCACGCTGACGGAGCGGGAGTCGGACATCATGGCGGTGCTGTGGGAGCGCGGCCCGTCGACGGTTGCGGAGGTCCGCGAGCAGCTGAGCGACGAGCTGGCGTACAACACGGTGCTGACCATGCTCCGGATCCTGGAGGAGAAGGGGTACGCCGGTCACGAGGAGGAGGGGCGTGCGTACCGGTACCACGCGCTGGTGGAGCGGGAGGCGGCGGCGGAGAGCGCGATACGGGACCTGGTGCGGCGGCTGTTCGGCGGGTCGCCGTCGCAGCTGGTGACGCAGCTGGTGCGGGAGCGGGAGCTGCCGGAGGAGGAGCTCCGAAGGCTTCGGGAGCTGATCGACGCTCGGCTGGCGGGTGGAGGGGAGGAGGCAGGCTGATGGCCGCGTGGGTCGTGTACGTGACGGGGGTCGGCGCGGTGGTGGCCGTGGCGGCGCTGCTGTTGGAGCGGGGACTGCGCCGGCTCGGCGGGCCGGTGCGCTGGGTCTGGATTGCGGCGCTGACGGGCACGGTGTCGATTCCGGCGGCGGCGCTGTTCTTCGGTACCGGCGAGGTGGGCTGGAGCGTTCCGGCGGTGGAGGTCTCGACGGTATCGGAGACGGTGTTCGTTGCGGGCTGGATGGCGGCCACGCTGATGCTGCTGGCGAACTTCCGGTTGTCGGCGTGGACGCTGCGACGGAACCGACGGTCCTGGCGGGACGTCCGGGTGGGCGGTCATCGCGCGATGGTGTCGGCCGGGTTCGGTCCCGGCGTGATCGGAGTGGTCCGGCCCCGG
>JAWVYT010000096.1:0-7225 GCA_033722595.1 Longimicrobiales bacterium | reverse complement strand
TTGTCCAGCAGCATGATGGCGCTGTCGGCCGCCACCAGCGTGCGATAGGTGTCCTCGGAGAAGTCCTGATGGCCCGGCGTGTCCAGCAGGTTGATCCGGTACCCCTCGTAGTCGAACTGGAGCACGCTCGACGTGACGCTGATCCCCCGCTCCTTCTCCAGCTCCATCCAGTCGGACGTGGCGTGCCGCTTCGCCCGCCGGGCCTTCACCGACCCCGCCAGATGGATCGCACCCCCGTAGAGGAGCAGCTTCTCCGTGAGCGTGGTCTTCCCCGCGTCGGGATGGCTGATGATGGCGAACGTGCGCCGGCGGTCGACTTCCTTCTGGAGCGTTGGCGTCATAGCCTCGAAAGCTCGCGGGCTCGCCGTCGAGGTTCAAGGGGGCGATCGGTCTCGGAGCGGGCTCGGGCACGAGCCTGCGCCCTCACCTACGCGCCGCCGACGTGGGCGCGCGCCTCGCGAGCGGCGGCCAGGGCGAAGGCCACGATCAGGAGCCCGATGGTCCCATAGACCGGCTGGAGGGGCGAGACGATGCCGATGATCAGGGCCTGCGCGGTGATCCACGCCAGGAGCACCGCGCCGTAGGCCGCGGCCGCGCGGGCGCCCCAGCGTCGACGTCGCCACAGTCCCCAGACCGGGATGGCGGCGCCGAGCCCGAGGACCAGGAGGAGGAAGAGGCCGGGGATGGCGAAGTCGTGGAACGGGCCGTGGGCGAGCATGCCGGGGCTCATCCCCAGCCCGGCGCCGCTGGGTTCGGCGAGGAGCCCGATCCCCGCGGGGAGGGCCCCGAGACCGGTCAAGGCGACGATCAAGAGCAGGACCGTCGAAACCCGGGACTGCCAGGGCTCGGTCATGGCGTGCCTTCCCTTCCGTTCGGCGGGGCCTCGCCGCGGAACGGTCTCAACATGGGCTCCCGAGGCCCGGATCGACAGGGGCGAGTCAGCGCCGGATACGGGGGAACTCGACGTGCGTCCGCAGCGTGCTGGGCAGCCCGATTCCGTCGTGGAGCTTGGGCTCGAAGCTGGAGTTCCACACGTAGTCGCGGATGAACTGGTCGACGGCCCGGCTGCGGGTCTCCCGGAGCAGCCGAACGCCGATCACGTTCCCGCGCTCGTCGAGGCCGATCTCCACGGGGTACCGACGTCCCTCCACCAGGTAGAAGTCCCGGACCGCCTCGATGTTGGGCCGGATCGCCCCGGGGCTCCGGGACTCGGGCTCGCAGATCACCGACGGAGCGACCGCGGCGACATCGCCAGCGACGACCAGGATCCGAACGCCCCAGTCGGCGCGCGCTGTCTCCTCGAGGGCGCCGAAGATCAGCTCTCCGAGCGTGGCGACATGCTCCTCGTCCACGGTGGCCCGGATCGGTTCGACCCAGAGCAGGCGACCGTCCTCGCCGTAGCGGACCGACAGCTCGACCGTGTCCGGCTCGGCCAGCTCCAGCCCCCAGAGCGCGACGTTGCCCCGGACCCCCGGCCGGGCGATCGCGGCCAGCGGCGGGGTCCGGTCCGGGGGGTCGGCGAACCGGCAGTCCCGCCCGAGGATCCCCCGGACCTCATCGGGGTGCGGGCGTGGCGTCGCGGGCGCCGACGCGCACGCGGCGGCCCCGAGCGCCAGCACCGGCATCCAGCGCACCCATCCTGCTGTCGGCATGCCTCCACTCCCGGACTGTGTCCGCGGTCCCCCGCCCGGTTCAGACTACGCTCGCGGAAGCGGGAACGCATGCCCCCGGGCGCCGTGACCTATCGGGATCCCCGCTCGTCCATCCAGTGAACGGGGCGGAATCGCCCCACGTCAACGGTCACAGTCGGAACCCCCGAACACGCAACGGATGCCGGTATCATGCGAAACGCCCGTCAACCGCTCGTCTCCGACACCCCGGCGGTGGACTCCGAGACCGGGGCGCTGAATCAGGCCCTGCTGCTCGAGGTCGTGGATCCGATCCTGGCGCTGGCCCGGCGGAACTTCCGGGCCATGGCCGTCCTCCATATCCGGCTGGCCGACGCGGTAGGGACGCCGGAGCTGGCGGGCCGGGCCACGGAGGCGATCCGGGCGACGGTCCGGGGCAGTGACGCGGTGGCGCGGCTCGGTCCGGCGCGCTTCGCCGTGGGGCTCCTCGAGGTCCGGGAAGCCGACGCGGCGGTGCGCGTGGCCCGGCGCATAATCGAAGCCCTGCGGGCCCGGCTGGGCCCGCTCCTGGCCGGCTCCACCCGGATCGGCGTCGCCTTCTTCCCGCACGACGCCAGCGACGGCGTCCGGCTGCTGGAGGCGGCGATACGGGCGACACCCGAGACCGAGAGCCTCGGGTTCGCCGACGAGCAGCTTGGGTGGGAGGCGCTCCGCCGGGCGGGGCTCCGCGCTGCGCTCATGGACGGCGATATCCTGTCCGAGTTCCGGCTCCACTACCAGCCGATCCGGGCGGTGCGGGGCGGCCGGGTGGTCGGTGCCGAGGCGCTCCTGAGGTGGGAGCGGTCCGGAACCCTGCTCCCCGCCGGCGACTTCATCGGGCTGGTGGACGGGAGCGGCCGGAGCCGGAGCGTCGACCGGTGGTCCATGGAGCGGGCCTTCCGCGACCTCCGGACCTGGCGCGATGCCGGCTGGGGCGGCTGGATCTCCGTGAACCTGTCGGGCCCGTCCATGGAGGACGGAGAGCTGCCCGAGTTCGTGGACCGGCTGCTCGCCGACACCGGTGCGCCCGCCGACGGGATCGTCTTCGAGGTCACCGAGCGATCGGCGCTGTCGAGCGGCGGGATCGCGGGCGACGTGCTGGGGGCGCTCCGCCGGCACGGCGCCCGGATCGCCGTCGACGACTTCGGCACCGGGTACGCCAGCTTCGAGTACCTCTGCAACTTCGACCCGGACGTGGTGAAGCTGGATCGGGCCTTCGCGGTGGAGCCCCGCGAGCCGGCGGCCGAGAAGCTGCTCCCGATGCTGGTGGGCATGGCCCACAGCCTGGGCAAGCCGGTCGTCGTGGAGGGCGTCGAGCTCCCCGCCGAGTGGGACCGCGTCGCGGCCTCCGAGTGCGAGTTCGTGCAGGGCTACCTCACGGGCCGGCCGGTCAGCCAGATCACGTTCGAGGAGCGGCACCTGGGGCTCGCCGCCTGACCGGACGCCAGGAACGCCGAGAGCGCCGACGGAGCTTCCGATTCCGCGGGAGCCCCGTCGGCGCTCTTCCGTTTCCGCACTACCCGGGCGGTCAGGTCCTCGGGACCATGCCCCGCCGCTCGCGCAGCATCTCCAGCGTGCCCTGGACCTCTTCCTCAATGGCCTCCGCCACGTCGTCGAGGTCGATCTTCTTCCGCCCGATCTTGATGATGAACGGCTCCGGCTCGCGGTCGTGCATGTCCGCGATCTTCTCCCGGATCTCGTCCACCTTACCGAAAGCGAAGACGGCCTTCTGCAGCCACGTCGCCTCCTGCTGCATCAGCCGCATCTCCCTGCGCTTCCGGCGCTTCTCCTTGCTCTGTGCCACTCAGCCTCCCGTCCGTGTTCGCTCGCGTGCGCTCGGTGCCCCGGGGGCTCGGGGCCGGCGCCCCATCCGATGATGCAATGCGCGGGCCGCGGAGCTACCGGGTCCCCAGCATCTCCTGCCGGGTCGCGCGGAACTCGTTCCCCTCGTTCCAGGTAGGCCACGTCTCCGACTCGGCCACGTCGTATCCTACCAGGAACAGGAGCCTGAGGTCCTCCACCGCCCCGGCCAGGTCCCACTCGTCGGTGATCTCGTCCGACGGCTGGTGGTAGTCCTCCTCCGTCCACTGCGCCATCCGGGCCTCGCCCCAGCCTTCCGGCCGGTCCCGGTACCGCGTGCCGGCATCGACGTACAGGGCCGGTACGCCCTTCTTGGCGAACTCGAAGTGGTCGGAGCGGTAGTAGTAGCCCTTCTCCGATTCCGGGTCCGGCGTGAGTGTCCGCCCCTGCTGGCCGGCGTAGGTACGGAGCACTTCCTCCAGCGAGCTGCTGCCGTAGCCCACGACGACCACGTCCTCGGTGGGGCCCCAGATGTTGAGCCCGTCCAGGTTGATGTTGGCGAGCGTCCGGTCGAGGGGGTAGAGCGGGTTCTCGGCGTAGTACCGGGCGCCGAGGAGCCCCTGCTCCTCCGCGGTCACGGCCAGGAACAGGATCGACCGGGCCGGCGGCTCGGGCAGCGCCTTGAACGCTTCGGCGACCTCGAGGAGCCCGCCGGTCCCCGTCGCGTTGTCCATGGCGCCGTTGTAGATCGAGTCCTCCGTCAGCGACGGGTCGGTGCCCAGGTGGTCCCAGTGCGCGGTGTAGACGATGTACTCGTCCGGGTGCGTGTCGCCCTCCACCTTCGCCGCGACGTTGCGCGACTCCACCGTGCGACGGGTCATGTCGATGGCGAAATCGGCCGTGGCGCCCAGGGGTACCGGCTCGAAGCCGCGGTGCCGGGCCGCGGCCTTCAGCTCCTCGAAGTCGTGGCCCGCCGCGGCGAACAGCTCCTCGGCCTTCTCCCGCGTGATCCAGCCCTCGACCTTCAGCGGCTCACCGCCGCCCTCGCTGACGATGTCGAAGTTCTCGCCGCCCCAGCTCCCGCTCACCACGCCCCACGGGTAGCCGGCGGGCCCGGTCTCGTGGACGATGATCACGGCGTCGGCGCCCTTCTCCGCCCCGATGTCGTACTTGTACGTCCACCGGCCGTAATACGTCATCGCCTCGCCGTTGAACATGTGGGGGTCCAGCGCCGCGGTGTCGCCCTCCACCCGGACCGGCGGGTCGTTCACCAGCATGATCAGCGTCTTCCCGCTCATGTCCTGACCCGCGTAATCGTCCCACTCGTACTCGGGCGCGTCGACGCCGTAGCCGACGAACACCACCTCGGACCCGTCCACGCTCACCGACGCGCCGTCGCGGTAGCTCACCGCCACGAACTCGTCGGGGTACGACAGACCGATGTCCCGGCCATCGACCTGGATCGACCCCTCCGCCTCGGACCGGATCCCGACCAGCGTCAGCGGCTGGGTCCAGCTGCCGTCCGGGTTGCCGGGCTGGAGCCCCCGCGCCCGGAACTGCTCCGTCAGGTACGCGACGGTGCTGTCCTCGCCCGGCGTCGCCGGCGCACGGCCGCCGAACGCGTCCGAGGAGAGCCGCGCCACGTGGGTCATCAGCTCCTCGGCCTCGATGGCCTCGGCCGCCGACTCCGCAGCAGCCCGGTCGATGGGGACCGGCTCATCGTCCGGGCCGGCGTCACAGCCGAGGACGACGAGGGGCAAGAAGAGGAGCGCGAGGGAACGGGGATGTCGCATGGTTCGAGTACTCCGCATGGTCGGTTGACGATCGAGATCTGCCTGCCGGCGGGGAGCAGAAGATAGGCCCGGGGCGGTCGGCGGTCCAGCCGTCTCAGTCGAGCCACCGCCCGAACAGCGTCGCGTACAGGATCCTGTAGATGTCGGTGTTGTCGACGGTAGCCGACAGCAGCTCGGCGTTGAGGCCGTGGGCCCGGGCGACGATCCCGCCCAGGAAGTCGGCCTGCCCGGCCCACGCGATGCCGAAGTGGAGGACCTCGCCCGAGGCGTCGGGCACCGCAGTGAACGGCGGCGTCTCGGTCCCGCCGCGCCCGTCGATGGGTGCGCCCACCAGCCCCGTGGGTGGCAGCGGTCGGTCGAAGCGGCGCGGGTCGCGGATGGGGAGTACCTGGAGCCCGCCGGCGTCGCTGTCCGCCGCGGTCAGGATCAGCGTGCGGCCGTCACGGTCGGCGAAATCCACCGCCACCGCGATGGCCGAATCCGCACGGGCAAGCGCCGCCAGCGTGCCCCGTGCGTTGTTGTGGTTCGCGAAGTTGTCCGACCCCTCCTCCTCGACCACCATGAAGAACCGGCGGTCCCGGGTCGCGAGCATCCGGAGCGCCTTCCCGGTCATCTCCGCCAGCGTGGGCGCGGATTCCACGTAGAGCGGAAGGGCCAGCTCGTCCAGGAGCTCCTCGGGGCGGTCGTAGAAGGTGTGGCTCGCGGCGAAGAGCCCGAGCACCTTCGACGTGGTGTCCGGCAGCTCCAGGAGCTGGTCCCGGGTGAAGACGACCCGGTACCCGAGCTCCCGGGCCCGGTCGATCAGGTCGACGCCGTCCCGCCGCATCCCTCGGTACCCGTGGAACCCCCGTGCACCCGCCGGCAGCATCAGGACCTCCCCGCCGGCCAGGATGATGTCGGTGCCGCTCTCGATGATCTGGCGGGTGATGGCGCCCACGTCCGAGCGGCTCGGCGCGCTGGCCGCGAAGACACCCGTGCCGGGCTCGGCGATGTGACCACTGTTGATGAGCGCCGTCGCCAGCCCCGCCTCGCGGGCCTCCATGAGGATGCTGTGGGGGCTGCCCGAGCGCGCCGTCAGGGGGGCCCGCCCCGCCATCCCGTACGAGTCGTACGGCACCTTCACCCCGTAGGCGTGGACGGTCGCGCCCGCGTGGGAGCTCGCTCCTAGGGAGTTGGTCACGTGGCCCCGGTAGACGCCCACGCGCTCGAGCCGGTCCCACGCCATGACGCCGTCGGGCCCCACCGTCAGGAGCCGCGCAGCGCCCCAGTGGGCCGGGCCCGCGCCGTCGGCGTGAATGAAGATCGCGCTGCCGGGCGTCGGCGCCTGCCCGCACACGGCGCCGGGCACCAGCAGGAGGACGGGCAGGGCCGCGACGAGGACCACGGCGGAGCGAGCGGAACGGAGTCTCATGAGGGACACGGGTCGACGGGACAGTAGGTCGGGTGGTGGTGACCGAAAGGTACGGGCGGTCGGGCTCCGGCGCCAAGCGTCGGCGGGCGCGAGAGCGGCGCGTGTCCCGTGACCGCACCCGCTGTTGCCGCGTCCGCTCCGGCCGTAGTCTACGGCCATGGCAAACTACATGAAGAACTGGCTCAAGCTGGAAGGGCTGGCGGTGCTGGTGGCGTCGATCGGGATCTACGCCCACATCGACGCGTCGTGGTGGCTCTTCGCGCTGCTGATCCTCGCGCCCGACCTCGGCATGCTCGGCTACCTCGCCGGCCCGCGGGTCGGGGCGTTCACCTACAACCTGGTCCACATCTACATGTGGCCGGGCGCGCTCGTCGTCTGGTCGCTGACCGGCGGGCCGGAGTGGGCGCTCGCCGTCGCCACGATCTGGGCGGCCCATATCGGCGTGGACCGCGCGCTCGGTTTCGGCCTCAAGGGCCCGGACGCCTTCCAGCAGACGCACCTGGGCTGGGTCGGCGACTAGCCGAGGCCCGCTACCGGGTGGGCGACTTCCCGCG
>JAWVYT010000095.1:0-7256 GCA_033722595.1 Longimicrobiales bacterium | reverse complement strand
CATCGGTTGTTGGCGGTTGATGGTTCGTCTCCCTGTTTCGAGCGGAATCTCTAAACGGGTAAGTCGATACATCTGCCAGGAAGCGTGTCCTTTTGTCCAGCGGTTCACCATCGAGGCCTCCGAGCCGGACTACGCGCCGAGGGGAGCGGGCGAACCGCCGAACGGCGTCGAGCCGCTGCCGGGTTCGATTTCGAGTTCGATTTCGAGTTCGACCCCGCCCCACCCCGGGACCGGCTCGCCGTCGCTGATCGACCTGTTCCGTACCGCGCTGGACGAGGAATCCTGGGAGTCGTTCTCGCGCGGGTCTGCCATCCGCCGAGCTGGACGCGAGGGGTTCGCTCGCAACGCGGCGGTCGCACTCGGCAACTGGGGCGATCCCTCCGCAGTAGCCCCGTTGGCGCAGGGGCTGAAGGACTCGCACCCGCTCGTCAGGGAGCACGCAGCGTGGGCGCTCGGGCAGGTAGGTTCTTCCGATGCGGCGGCCTCACTTCGCGAGCGGCTCTCGGAAGAGGAGGTGCCTTCCGTCCGCGAGCAGATCGAGCGCGCCTTGGAGGGCCCGTCTCCGAGTGGGAAGTAGCGAGGCGAGCCCGGGACGGAGGCCAGTCTGGCCAGGGCGCTCTTGTGATTGAGGCGCTTCTTCCCCTGAACCGGCGCCACCCCGATCAGGAGGTCGAGGATCCACTAGTAGAACAGAGTCTTCCGCCGGGGATCCTCGTCCTCCAGGGATGACCACAGCGACGCGAGGTTCTTGGTCTCGGAGATCAGCCAGGATACTGCGGCCCAGGTCTCTTCCTTGGACGTCGCGAACTCCCCGCATTCCTCCAGCTCCGCCTTTGCGGCGGCGAGCCGGCGCTTCACCGGCTTCGTCTCTTCTTCCAGCATCTCCTCGAGCTCTTCGTCGTCGCCCGCGGTGAGGGCGATGGCCTTCACGAGGGAACCCAGCTCATCCTGGAGCCGCCGGACTTCCGCCTCGGCATAGCGAACCGCGTCGTCGGCCGCGCGGCGGTGACCGCCGCGCGCCAGAATGAGGTCCTTGACCTGCGCTTCGTAGTCCTCCGAGCCCCTGACACCCAGGACCGCGTCTACCAGCCCGTCTTCCAGCTCTGCGGCGTGAACCACCCACTGCTTGCACCCGTGAGCCACGTATCTGGCGTGCTGTTCAGGTCGCTGACGCTTCTTCGGTACTGAGTGCACGTACGGGCGCGTCCTTCCCTGCGCCTTCGACAGGCGACTCCCGTAGTACGGGATCCCGCACTTGGCGCACACGGGGTTGAACGGGTAGAAACCTCGCTTCTTGCGCCGTCGGTTTCTCGGCAGCGCGTCCCGCCGCCGATCGTCTTCGAGCTGAAGGAGATCCGCCAGGGAGAAGGCTGAGGATCGACACGTCGCCGGGAACCGCCGGCCCGCTCGCTCAACCGGCCACCTTGACGGGTACGAAACGCGGTTCGGTGGAGCCGTCGCCGAGCTGACCTTTGGAGTTGTCTCCCCAGCAGTAGATGTCACCACCCGACGTCACGCCACACGTATGCTCCTCTCCCGCGCTCACGACCGAGAACAGGAGGCCGCCGAATACGGCCTTCGGCGTCAGGTGAGCGGTCAGTGTGCCGTCTCCGAGCTGGCCGGACTGGTTGTTTCCCCAGCAGTAGGCATCGCCGTCCGTCGTCGCGCCGCACGTGTGGAACAATCCCGCCGCGATGTCCCCGAACTGTAACCCGTCCCGGACGGCGACCGGTGACAGCCGACGCGTGCTGGTGCCGTCGCCCAGTTGGCCAAAGAGATTATTTCCCCAACAGTAAGCATCGCCGCTCGTCGTCGCCCCGCAGGTGTGGGAGGATCCCGCGCTCACGACCGTGAAATCGAGCCCACCCTGAACGGCGACCGGGGAGAGCCGATCGATTCGGGTGCCATCGCCGAGTTGCCCGTACTGGTTCGCCCCCCAGCAATAGACGTCGCCAGCGGTCGTCAGGCCACATGTGTGTGCCGTGTCGGCGGTCATAGCGGCGAACTGGAGGCCGCCGAGCACCTCGACCGGCGTGTCATGGTCGGTCGTCGTGCCGTCTCCCAGCTGACCGCTGGAGTTGTACCCCCAACAGTGGCCGTCGCCGTTCACCGTCACGCCACACGTGTGTCTGCTACCGGCAGTAATGGTTGTGAACTGGAGACCGCCCTGGACGGTGACGGGGGCGTGGCGCACGGTGTTGGTGCCGTCGCCGAGCTGGCCGAAGACGTTCCAGCCCCAGCAGTAGGCATCGCCGCTCGCCGTCAGGCCGCACGTATGATGACCACCGGCTGACAGCGCCGAGAACTGGAGACTGCCCTGGACAGCGCCCGGGACGAAGCGAGTATCGTTGGTGCCGTCGCCGAGCTGGCCGTCCGAGTTGTTTCCCCAACAGTAGACATCGCCGTTCGTCCTCACGCCGCAGGTGTGGACTTCCCCCGCGCTCACGGCCGCCCAGGCCGGCGGCCCCACCACCCAGAGGCCCGCGTAGCCGGGCACGCCCCGGGCGATGGCGGCGATCGTGGCCGTGCCCGTCGTCCGCCCGGTGGCCAGGCCCGCCGTATCGATCGTGGCCACGGCCTGATCGAAGGAGAGCCAGACGAGGGAGACGTCGGCCACGATGTTGCCGTTGCCGTCCCGGGGCGTGGCGCTGAAGCGGACGGTGTCGCCCACGGCGGCCAGGGTATCGACCGCCGGCGTGACCTCGACCGCCGCGACCTGCTGGGCGACGCTGAGCGAAGCCGTGCCGGAGACCCCCGCGGTGCTGGCCGTGATCCGGGCCTCGCCGTTGCCGGTCGCCGTGGCCAGGCCCGAATCGTCCACCGTCGCCACGGAGGTGGCGGAGGAGGACCAGGTGAAGCTGACGTCCGGGACCGGGTCCCCGTTCGCGTCGCGGGCGGTCGCAACCAGTCTGAGGGTGTCGCCCAAGGCGGTCACGGTATCGACGGCGGGGGTTATCTCCACGACCGCTACCGTGGCGCCAGGCTCCGGTCCCGTAGTTCCGCCGTCACCGTCCCCGCCGCAGGCGACGGCGGCGGTCAGCGCGGCGCAGGCGACCACGGGGAGGATCGTGCTCGGGTGTCGTGTCGAGGCTGTCATGTTGGCGACTAGGGATCGAGGTTCTCTTCACGTCCATTCGGAGCTTCGTCCCGCTTTCAGAGGATCTGCCGGTTCGGCTCCGGTCATCCGGTCTTCCCGGTAGTGCCCGCATACGCGCCAGCGTTACGTGACCGGCTTCACGCGCATGACGTGGGCACTGCGGGACGGCTACTGTGGGTCCAGTACGCGAACCGGAGTCGAACTGACGGTCTGGGGCGCACCGTTCCCGTCTCCCAACTGACCGTACCAGTTCGAGCCCCAGCAGTAGACGGCCCGGTCGGCCGTGACCCCACAGATGTGGTTGCCGCCGGCATCGATCTGGCTGAAGGTCAGGCCGCCGGTCACGGGGGTAGGTGTGTCCCGATCGGGGAACGGTGGACCGGCGCTGCCGTCCGACCTTTGTCGCAGCCCGGCCCAGGTGCAGGTCCCTCCCGGGGCCGAGTACACCGCCTCCTCGAGGGCCGCGTTCTTCGGGCTGCCGAACGGCCTCGCCGTCGCGGTCCTGACCATGGTGGCAGCTGTGCAGGACGGCCTGGGCCTCGTGGCGCCCCGCGCGGGCGGCGCCGGCTACAGCCCGCCGCTCCGGCTGTCCCGGAGGGAGTACATGTTGTCCTTGTGGAGCGTGCACAGCTCGAAGAACCGGGTGAAATGGTCCGGGTTCGGCTCCCGACGCGACAGATGAACGAGACGCGGAACGGGTCCGCGCCCGGGGCTTCGAGGGGGTCTTCCATAGTGCGGGGGACGGGGCGGGAAAGTCAAGATCCCTGGCCCCGGGCAGTCGCCCCACTCCGCCACGCCGACCGCCGGGACGTAACTCATCGTCCACGTCCATGATGAGGGCGCTGATCAGGTCAACGTCGGGACGATCCAGGACTCACGGGCTGCTCGTTCGGCGAAGTCGGGAACGTGAAACACCGATGAGCCCGATCGGCTGCGAATCGCCTGACCGGTCATGACGTCGAGTCCGTCCTTCTCGATTTCAGCGGAGACGGACCGCGATTTCGAGTTCGACCCCGCCCCACCCCGGGACCGGCTCGCCGTCGCTGATCGAGCAGCTGCGGACGGCGCTGGATCCGGAGGCGTGGGACGCGTTCACACGGGGGTCGGCGATCCGGCGGGCGGGGCGGGCGGGGCTCGCCCGGAACGTGTGCGTGGCCATGGGGAACTGGCTGGCGTCGGTGGACGTGCCACCGGCAGAGGCGGTGGCGGCGCTGAGAGACGCGCTGGAGGCCCAGGAGCCGCTTGTGCGGGAGCATGCGGCGTGGGCGCTCCAGCAGCTCGCTCTCAGCCAGGGCTCGCCACGGCCTCCTTGATGGGCTCTTCGCCATCCACGAAGTCGATCGTCGTACCGATGGTCTGCGGCTCCTCCAGCACGGCAAGAGTCACCCGCGCGACGTTGCCGCGCGATGTCTCACGGCCGGTCTCCCGGGTGTCCGGAGCGACAGCGATCCGGCCGGACGGCTCCTCCAGCGTGAGCCGACCCGGGCCCAGGATCGTCCAGTCGAGGTCGGTCTTCCGCAGGTAGGCGTCCGCGGCGGCCCTCGTCCTCGTTCGATGGCTCGCGAGCTGGTCCCCGCGGGAGTCCGAAACCGGAACGTCATCGGTCAGCTGCTCAGGCAGGTGAATCCACCCATGGAGACCCGGGTGGTCGGCGGCGAGGTCGTCAGGTCTACGACCATGACGCCATGGGCCAGGAACTTTCGGCCGTCCGGGTGCGAAACGACGTCGTTGTTGGTGAGCTTGAACACCTTGCCGTTGTCCACCACCGTTCGGACGCCATGGCCCTCGTAGCCCGTATCTGTCGTGATTGTCCGGCCCCAGCGGACCACCTGGTTGCCGTTCGGCAGGTCGTGAACCCAGATCGTCCCGGCGATAGTGACGGTGTGCGGCTCGCCCGTGCACGCGTCGACTCCCGGGAAGGTGTTGGAGAACTCGATGGGCTCGGGCGCCCCCGGTGCGTCCTGCACCTGTGCGCTCACATCGGGGGACAGGGCGTCGTCCAGTTCCGAATCGGCCGTGGGTCCTGTGGGCGCGTCGCTGCACGCAGCGACGGCGAAGAGGAGTGCGAGGGCTGCGATCGTCTGTGCTCGGCAGCGCATGAGCGTGCTCCTTTGTTGATGGGGGAACTTCCTGACTCGTCGCGTCCGGTCGACCCGCCCCGTTCGCAAAGGGGCCGCCCGTTCGCTACGTTTGTTACGTGTAACGCTCGGCCGTCGGCCGGTCGTACCCCCCGCCGTTACGGCAGCGTCATCCCGGTCCCGCGGCCTGGCGTGCACCGAGACGCCGCCGCTCGCCGGAGCTTCCCATCGTGATCCAGCTGGAGCTGCTGGGCCCCGTCGCCCTGACCCGTGAGGACGGGACGTCGGTGGAGTCCGTGCTGGCTCAGCCCAAGCGGCTCGCACTGCTGGCGTACCTCGCCGCCGCCGCCCCGGGGAGTGCTCACCCCCGCGACACGCTGCTGGGCCTCCTCTGGCCGGAGCTGGACCAGGACCGGGCCCGGCGAGCCCTCCGCCAGGCTCTGCATGGGCTCCGGCGCTCGCTCGGCCCCGGCGTCCTGACGGGCAAGGGTGAAGACCGGGTCGGGGTGGACCCGGAGCGGCTGCGCTGCGATGTCGTCGGGTTCCGCCGGGCCGTGGCAGCGGGCCGGGACCGGGACGCGCTCGCGATCTACCGCGGGGCCTTCCTCGAGGGGATCCACGTCCCCGGGGCGCCAGGGTTCGAGCGCTGGGTGGACCGGCTACGGCGGGAGCTCGGCCTCGAGGCCGTGCAGGTCGCCCTCCGTGCTGCCGGGGCAGCGGAGCGCGAAGGGGATCGGGCGGCCGCCCGGAAATGGGCGGAGCGGGCCATCGCCCTCGCGCCCTATGACGGCGCGGTGATCCGCCGTTATCTGGAGCTCATGAGCCGGCTGGGCCAGCCCGCGGCCGCAGTGCGGGCGTACCACGCCTACGAGGCGCGCCTGCGCGATGACCTGGGGCTGGAGCCCTCGGCAGAGACGAAGGAGTTGGCCGCCCGGTTGCGGGCGGTCGGGAGCGCGTCAACCGCAGACGGGCCTGCCAACGACGGTGGGGAGGGGTTCGGGCCGGAATCGTCGCATTCCGCCGGGGTCGAGCCGGGTGCGGCGACGGGTGCGTTGACGGGTGCCGGGCACGGCGCCGTGGAGGAGGGTGCCGCGCGGGGCGGCCCCGTCTCCCGCTCGCACCGTCGGGTCATAGCGGCAGGCGTGGCGGTGGTGCTCCTGGTCGCCCTGGCCTGGGTCGCGGAGTTGCTGCCGGTGAGCGGGGCCACGCCCGGAGGGGGCGGGCCGATTCGCTCCATCGCCGTGCTCCCGTTCGAGGATATGAGCCCCGGCGGAGACCAGCGCTGGTTCGGCGAGGGGATCGCCGAGGAGATCCTGAACCGGCTGGGGAGCGTCGAGGGACTGAGGGTCACCGCCCGGAGCTCGTCGTTCCAGTTCCGGGGAGCGAGCGCGGATGTCCGGATGGTGGGCGACTCTCTGCGCGTCGGCTCGGTCCTCGAGGGGAGCGTGCGCCGGGCCGGCGACCGGGTCCGGATCACTGTGCAGCTGGTCCGGACTTCGGACGGGGCGCACCTGTGGTCCCGGAGCTACGAGCGGGAACTGTCGACCGGCGCGTTCTTCGAGGTGCAGGAAGAGATCGCCCGGTCCGTGGCCGACGCCCTCCTGGCCGATCTTGACCTGACGGAGGCTGACCGGCTGGCCACTCGCCCGCCCATGGATCTCGAGGCGTACAGCCTGTACCTGCGGGCGAGGCACGCCGTCCGGGAGCGGCGGCCCGAGAGCCGCCGGCGGGCTCTGGTCCTGGTCCAGCGGGCGCTGGAGGAGGACCCGGAGTTCGCCCCCGCCTGGGCGCTGCTGGCGATGATCAGGACGCTCGGCCCCTTCTGGAGGGGGTTCCGCGACACGACGGACTACGGGACGTCGCAGGCGCTGGCCCTGGAGGCCGCCGAGCGTGCCGTGCGCCTCGATCCGGGCCTGGCCGAGGGTCACACCATGATGGGCCTCGTCCTCAGCAACCACCACGAATGGGATCGGGCGGAGCGGCACCTCGAGCGGGCCGTCGCGCTGAACCCCAGCGACCCAATGGCCCGGGGCGCACGACTCTGGCACCTGGCCAGCCACGCCCGGTGGGAAGAGGCGCTG
>JAWVYT010000094.1:0-7302 GCA_033722595.1 Longimicrobiales bacterium | reverse complement strand
CCGACGATCGGAGGGTTCACCTCGCCGTGCGCCGCACTCCCACGTGTGGTCGGTGCCTCCTGGCGTTGCCTCGTGGCTGTTGCCCCTGTGCCTTGTGCCCTGCGCCTTGTGCCCTGCGCCTTGTGCCCTGCGCCCTGTGCCCTGTGCCCTGTGCCCTGTGCCCTGTGCCCTGTGCCCTGTGCCCTGTGCCCTGTGCCCTGTGCCCTGTGCCCTGTGCCCTGTGCCCTGTGCCCTGCGCCCTGTGCCCTGTGCCCTGTGCCCTCGCACCCTGCGCCTCGCACCCTGCGCTTCGCACCCTGTGCCTCGTACCCTGTGCCTCGCACCCTGCGCCTCGTGCCCTGCGCCCTGTGCCGCGTGCCCCTGCCTCCCGCCATGTGCTCGGGCCTCCTCGCCCCCGGCTTGACGGCTCTGCCCTTGTTCCCCGACACTTCGTCTCCCGGCGGGGCACCAGTGCCGCCGGCCGAGGCCCCGGTACCGACAAAGACTGCGTCCGACAAATGACCCGATTCCCGCTGACCCTACTGGCGTCTTCACTCCTGGCGTCTCTCTTCCTGGCCGGCTGCGCGTCCTCGGGTGCGGTGCCGATCGACCCCATGGTCCCGCCCGGCGGTATCCACTACCCGGACAGTGAGCGCGAGCCGCGGCTCGCGGAGCTGCGTCGTCTCACGGACGCGGGGCAGAACGCCGAGGCGTACTTCTCGCCGGACGGCGACCGGCTGATCTTCCAGGCCACGGTCCCCGGCGTGACGGAGTGTGACCAGCAGTTCATCATGGGGCTCGACGGCCAGGACCTGGAGATGGTCAGCACGGGCGACGGCCGGACCACGTGCGGCTACTTCTACGCCGGCGGCGACCGGATCGTCTACAGCTCGACGCACCATGTCATGGACCGGTGCCCCGCGCCGCCGGACTACTCCATGGGCTACGTCTGGGCGCTGTACGACTACGACATCTACACCGCCACCGACGAGGGCGGCGACCTGACCCGGATCTACGGCTCCGACGTGTACGACGCGGAGGCCACGCTGTCGCCGGACGGCGAGACCATCGTCTTCACGTCGGCGGAGAGCGGCGACCTGGAGATCTACACCATGCGGACCGACGGGTCGGAGGTCCGGCGTCTGACCCACGAGACGGGGTACGACGGCGGTCCCTTCTTCAGCCCGGACGGGACGAAGATCGTCTACCGTGCGCACCACCCGACGGAGGAGGCGGAGGTCGCCGATTACCGGCGGCTGCTGGGCCAGGGGCTGATCCGGCCGAGCACGCTGGACGTGTGGGTCATGGACGCCGACGGGTCGAACAAGGTCCGGGTCACGAACAACGGCGCGGCCAACTTCGGTCCGTTCTTCCACCCGAGCGGCGAGAAGATCGTCTTCAGCTCGAACATGCACGACCCGGCGGGCCGGGATTTCGACCTGTACCTGATCGGGGTGGACGGGACCGGGCTCGAGCGGGTCACGGTGCATCCCGACTTCGACGGGTTCCCGATGTTCAATCCTGCCGACCCGGGCTCGTTCGTCTTCGCCTCCAACCGGGGCGGCGACGTGGAGGGCGAGACCAATGTCTACCTGGCGGAATGGGTCGACGACCCGGCGCCGATGCGACTCACCGCGCCGGTGTACCCGGAGCGCGCGGAGCTGTCGGCCGAGGCCCGGGACGCCCACGCCGCGGCGGGCGTGGACGTTGCGGCTCCCGCCATCGACTCGGTGAGCTGTCCGCCGTTCGACCCGGACAGTCTGACGACCGGCCTGGTGGACTACAGCGGCCGGTACCTGGCGTCGGACGCGCTGGAGGGCCGCCGGGCCGGGACCCCGGGCGCAGCCTGCGCCGCCGAGTACATCGCCTACGCCTTCCAGCGCCTGGGCCTCGCCCCCGGCGGCGAGGGCGACACGTACTTCCAGGAGGCGCCGCTGGAGAGCGCGGTGAACCCGCACGCACCGGGCGGGACGGGCCGGAACGTGCTGGCGATCCTGCCGGGCACGAATCGTCGGATGGCCGACGAGTACGTGGTGATCGGCGCCCACTTCGACCATCTCGGCATGGGCGGCATGAACTCGCTCGCCCGGGGTGAGAGCGCGATCCACAACGGCGCGGACGACAACGCCAGCGGCGTGGCGGCGATGCTGGCCGTGGCCGAGCAGCTGGCCGTGGGCCCACGCCCCGAGCGGCCGGTCCTGTTCATGGCGTTCACCGGCGAGGAGAGCGGGCTGCTGGGCTCCGCGCACTGGATCAACCACCCGACGGTGCCGCTGGAGGGCGTGGTCGCCATGATCAACATGGACATGGTCGGGCGGCTGGCCGGGAACGGGCTCGTGGTCTACGGCAGCGGGACCGCCGAGGAGTGGGACCGGATCGTCCCGCCGGCGCTGGAGGCCGCGGGGATCACGGATGTCAGCTATGTCCGGGACGGCTACGGCGCCAGCGACCAGACGTCGTTCTACATGCGGGACATCCCGGTCCTCCATCTCTTCACCAACACCCACTCCCAGTACCACCGGCCCGAGGACGACTGGCACCTCATCGACGTGGCCGGCGTCCGGAGCATCGCCGGCGCGGTGACCGATCTGGCCCGGACGGTCGGGAGCGCGGAGCGGCTCGCGGTGATCCCCGACGTGGGCGCGCCGGAGCCGGGCGGGGGCGACGACGCGGCGACCCCCGGCTACGGTGCGTATCTCGGCACGATCCCCGACTTCAGCCCCGTGGACTACGGCGTGCTGCTCGGCGGTGTCCGGGACGGGTCGCCGGCCGACCAGGCCGGGCTCCAGCAGGGCGACATCATCGTCCGGATCGACGAGCACGAGGTCGGGGACCTCTACGCCATGACCGACGCGCTCCGGGCCCACCGCCCGGGCGACACGGTGACCATCACATGGATCCGGGACGGCGACCGGATGTCGGCGGAGACGACGTTGGCCTCACGGAACTAGCCGGCATGCGACCCGGACCCGGCCCGCAGCGCGCCACCGCGACGGCCGCCGCGCCATGAGCTGGGAGAAGCTCCTGGTCGCGGCGGGCGCCGTCGGTGCGGTCATGGTGCTCGGGGCGCTGCTGTGGCCGCTGGCGCGACACCGGCTCATCTACCCGGGCGGGATCCTGTCGCTGGACCGAGCGGACCCCGCGGCCCACGGGCTGCCCCGGTCGGAGCAGGTCTGGCTCGAGGCCGACGATGGCGTCCGGCTCCACGCCTGGTGGACGCCGGCGGAAGGCGAGGCCCGAGGGACCGTCGTCTACTGTCACGGGAACGCCGAGACCCTGGCCACGCGGGCGTGGCTCGCGGATCGACTGTCCCGGCTCGGGGTGCACGTGCTCCTGTTCGACTACCGCGGCTACGGGCTCAGCCAGGGCCGGGCCTCGGAGGAAGGGCTCGCCCGGGACGCCCGCGCGGCGTGGCGCCACGTGACCCGGGACCGCGAGACACCGCCCGACCGGGTGGTGCTCATGGGCCATTCCCTGGGCTCGGCGGTGGCCACGCGGCTCGCCCTCGAGCTCCAGGGCGACGGGGATGGGCCGGCCGGGGACCGCGGCGATGGCTACGATATCGGCCGCGGGAGGGACCGCAGCGGCCCGTCCGGGGAGACCGCGGTCGAGATCGAGACGACGGCGCCGGCCGCGCTCGTGGTAGGCGCGCCGTTCCCGGACATGCCCACCCTCTTCGCCCACCACGCGCCGTGGCTGCCGGACATCGCGCTCCGTTGGCGATCGGACCGGCACGCGGCCGGCTCGCGGCTGAGACGGGTCGGTGTGCCGGTCCTCGCCCTCATCGCCGACGGCGACGAGGTGGTCCCGCCGGCGCTGAGCCGCGAGGTCATCGACGCCGCCTCGATCCAGGCGGATGGACACACCCTGCGCCTCGTGACCGTGCCCGCCCAGCACGGCACGCTCATGGGACACCCCGACGTGTGGGCCGCGCTGGACCGGTTCCTCGACGCCGTTCTCTGAGCCCGTCGCCTCCATGCCCGCGTCGGGACCGGTCCGCACCGGGCGTCGCGGCGGGTCGTAGGTACCACGCGGGCAGGATCGCTCGTTCGAGCTCGAACCAATTCCGGCCCGATGACCGTCCGGCGCGTGGCGGGTTACGCAGCGACCACGAAGTCGTCGAGCTCGACCATCCCGCGCCCCCGGAGCGACGCCCGGATCTGCTCCCGGACGCCCTCCTGCCCCACGGCGCCGATGACCAGCGCGTCCTCCTGCTGCTCGCCGGGTCGAGCGTAGCGGTCGAGGTCGGACAGCTCGATGACGGGTGCGCCGTGGATCTCCTGGCCGATCTTGGCGGGGTCCACCTCGACGAACGCGACGACGCGGACGTCTGCCCCCTGGAGGGCCCGGGCCAGCGTCTTGCCCACCGGCCCGGCCCCCATGATCACGGCGTCTCGGCCCCCGGCCAGCAGCGTTCGCTTCAGGAAGTGGACCTTGGCCCGGAGGAACGCCTCGGGCGAGTACCGCTCATGGGTCCGGGACGCACGGTCGGGCGATTCCCGCCACCGCAGCAGCGTCTCGTCGACCTTCCCCATGCGGTACCCTCCGGCCCAGACTCGGAGGACGAGGTCGTAGTCCTCGGGCCAGCCCATCTCCCGGTACCCGCCGACGGCCAGCAGCACGTGGCGGCGGATCATGAGCGTGGGGTGGGGGATCGGGCACTCGACGAAGATGTCGCGGACGATGTCGTCGTGGCTGACCAGGCCGTTGACCCACGCCTGGTATCGCCGGGCGCCGTCCCGGACGACCTCGGCCGGGAAGTACTCGACGCCGGTCCCGCACGCGGCGATGTGCGGGTCCTCGTCCAGGAGCCGGATCTGCTCCTCGAGGCGGGTCGGGGCGGCGATGTCATCGGCGTCCATGCGGGCCACGAGCTCGCCCCTGGCCGCGGCCAGGGCGGAGGCGAGCGCGGCGACCAGGCCGCGGCCGTGGCCCTGGATCAGGCGGACCCGGCCGTCCCGCTGGGCCCAGGTATAGAGGTGGCCGTAGGTGTCGTCGGTGGATCCATCATCGACGGCCACCACCTCGAAGTCCGCGAACGTCTGGCCGCGGATCGAGGTGATGGCCGCCTCGATATGCTCCGCCGCATCGCGGCAGGGCATGAGGATGGAGACGCGGCGCATCTACATGGACTTCAGGACGATCTGGACGGGCTGCGCCGCGAGCTCGCGCTTCACCACGATATGGGGCTCGGCCTTCGTGACCCACACGGTCATGGTCTGCTGCCCCTGCAGCTCGAGTCGGTACGTCTCGAACTCGCCGGCCGGGACCTGGACGGTCTCCTCGCCGGCCACGGTCGCCGAGACGACCTGGACGGTCCCGGCGGACGTGAGGATCCGGAGCGTCAGCTCGCCCACGTCCTGGTAGTCGGTGACGGCCAGGGCGACGTCCAGCTGGCCCTCGAGGGCGGTGCCCTCGGGCAGCGCCACATCCACGTCCTGGGGTCCCTGCTGCGGATTGAACCCCTGGCCGGTGACGCGGCCGTCCTCGACCTCGAGCGCGAACGTGCCCATGCCCCCGGCGTCCGTGCTCATCCGGATCGGCGCGAACGTGAGCGCGTCGAACTCGGTGGTCTGGGTCACGGCCATGCCCGGCAGCTGCTGCTCACTGACCACGGCGAAGGCGTCGCCCTCCCGCGTCCAGCGGGTGACCACGGTCCCGACCTCATTGCCCTGGAACATGATCCCGTACTGCAGCTCCCGGGGCCTCAGCTCCGACGCGTCGTAGGTCATCCCGGCGGCCGCCTCCGCGGCGGCCATGAGCGACGTGACGTCCACGGGCTCGCCTTCGGGGTCGACGACATCGACCCGGTCGGCGAACGGCCGGACCTTCTCCAGGACCTCCGTGGCGTCGCCGACCACGACGATCAGCGCGCGATCGGGTCGGATCAGCTCGCCGGTGACCCGGGCGATGTCGTCGGCGGTGACCTGATCGACCCGACTCCGGTACTCTTCGAGGTAGGCGTGATCGCGGCCCAGGAGACGGTTGCTCGCCACCTGTCCCGCCACCTGCTGCGGCGTCTCGATGGAGAGCGGGAAGGAGCCGGTCAGGTAGAGCTTCGCGTCCTCCAGGTCGTCGGCGGGGATGTCGCCTGCACGGAGCCGCTCGGCCAGGTCGAGCATGATCATGAGCGAGCTGTCGGCGACCTCGTTCCTGAACTCGCCGTTCATCATGAAGTAGCCGGGCCCCTGGCGCTCGCTCATCCCGCTGTAGGCGCCGTAGGTGTAGCCCCGCTCCTCGCGCAGGATCTCCATCATCCACGCGTTGAACTGGGCGGACCCGGAGCCCAGGACCTGGTTCGCCACGTCGAGCGTGACCCAGTCAGCCTCGGTCGCGCTGGGCATCAGGTGCCCCACGCGGATCACCGCCTGCACCGAGCCCGGCTTGTGGACGAAGACCATGGCCCGGTCGGACCGCGTGGGCGGCGCGGGCCGGTCCATGGCCGTCCCGGGCGCGCCGGTCCAGCCGCTGAACGCACCCTCGAGCCGGTCGGCGATGGCGTCCGCATCGACGTCGCCGGCCACCACGAAGAGCGCGCCCTCCGGCCGGAAGTGCCGGCCGTGGTACGACTCCAGGTCGGCCGGGTCGAGGGCCTCGATGCTTTCCACCGTCTCGGTCCGGCCGTACGGGTGGCTGCCGTAGACGCCCTCCATGAACGCCTCGGCGGCCAGTGACCCGGGCTGCGACTTCTGCAGCCGGAGGGAGCTGATCCGACGGCGCTTCTCCGTCTCCAGCTCCTCGGCCGGGAACGTGGGGTTCAGCACCACGTCGGCCATCAGGTCGAGCCCATGGTCCAGGAAGTCGGTGATGGTCGTGAGGGAGACGCTGGTCCACTCGCTGGACGCGCCCGCGCCCAGCCGGGCCCCGATGAAGTCGACCGCCTCGGCGATCTCCCGGGCGGTCATGGCCTCGGTCCCCTTGTCGATCTGGGACGCCGTCACGCTCGCGAGCCCGGCCAGCTCCGCCGGGTCGGCGGCGCTCCCGCCCTGCATCAGGAGCTGGATGTTGACCACCGGCTGCTCCGGGTTCCGGACCACCAGCAGACGGGCGCCGTTCGAGAGCGTCCGCTCCGAGTACTCCGGGAAGTCGACGTCCTCGATGGCCAGGGGCGCCGGCGGCTCCGTCGGGAACGTACTTTCCTGCATGGCGGGCTCCGGCTGCGCCGGGGCCTGCATCGTCTCCGAGCCGCCGCACGCCGCCAGGAGCAGTGCCGCGGGGAGGAGGATTCGCTGGATCGTCATGGTATGACCTCTCAATGCCTTGGCTGCGCTCATGTGGACGGGCCGGCCGGGACCGCGATCACCACGGTCCGGTTCGCCGGGT
>JAWVYT010000093.1:0-7310 GCA_033722595.1 Longimicrobiales bacterium | reverse complement strand
TCCCGGACCGCCTCGTCGCTCTCGGCGGCGGGCTCGAAGACCACGCACGCCAGCGGCCGGCCGTGCCGTTCGGCGGCGGCGGCGAGCTCGTGGATACGCTGCAGGATCCCGGTCTGGTTGTAGAACCCGGTCTCGGGGTCCGTCCGGGCGGCCGCCTCGGCCCGGTCCACCTCGAGCTTGGCCCGGGTGTAGCGCTGGAGGCGGAGGACCAGCTCCTCGGCGTCCATTGGCAGCGTCACGATCTCCCAGGCGCCGGACCGCAGCGCCTCGACCCGCTGTTCCTGGGTCACCGGCCCCGACGTCGTGAGGATGACGGGCGTCGCCGGCGAGATGATCTCTTCTTCCCGGAGCCGCTGACAGAGCTGGGGCCCGCCGGAGTCGGGGAGACTGCGCTCGATGAAAACGGCGTCGGGGGCGAGGGCCCTGGCCTCCTCCACCGCCTGCGTGGCGTTGTACGCCCGCCGCACGGTGTACCCTCGCGGCGTCAGGATCGTATCCAGCGAACGCGAGGCCCACTCGTGCTCGTTCACGATGAGGACTACGGGTGCTCGAGCCACAGGCCACCCATCATTGGGCACGCCGAGCGTGCGGAATGTCTTGGGAACGGCGCCTGATTTTGAACGCTGTGCTTGCCCGCGACACGTCGCAGGTTCTGTGCTAGGCAACGGAGGTGTGATGGAGGCCCTCGCTGCCTGCGCCGGCCCAAGTTGGGAGTGTGTAACGGATCCGTCAAGTATCGCGGCTCTGCCTCACCCGCTGTTGCGCCCCCCCCACAAGGTTCCGGGGTCGCGTGCGAGAGAAATCGGATGCGTGATCGCTCTATCACGTTTTCTACCAATTGCTTAGGCCGTTCTCGCCGTCGTGGCCCTTTTCTTGTGTCGGAAAAAGACGCTCTCTCCGGTTTCCGCGGCCCCTGCAGGGGCCCGAAGCCACCCCAGACCAGGACCGAAGATGTGCGGGATCATCGGGTACGTCGGCACGCGGGACGCCAGTGACGTCATCGTGGGGGGACTGGAGCGTCTCGAGTACCGGGGCTACGACTCGGTGGGTCTGGCGGTGCAGAACGGCCGCGGGATCGGGATGCGGAAGGTGGCGGGCCGGGTCGACGCGCTGAAGTCGCTGGTGGCGCGTCGTCCGGTGAAGGGCACGGCGGGGATCGGCCACACCCGCTGGGCGACCCATGGCGGTCCCTCCCGCCGCAACGCGCACCCCCACCGGGGCTGCGGCCGCGAGCTGGCGCTGGTCCACAACGGGATTATCGAGAATGTGGACGCCCTGCGCAGCATGCTCTCCCTGTCCGGCCACCACTACCGGACCGAGACCGACACGGAGGTCCTGGTGCACCTCATCGAGGAGATGCCGGGCCGCACACTGGAGCGCCGGGTGGCCGAAGCGCTGCGGCTGGTGGAAGGGACGTACGGGATCGCGGTGATCAGCGAGAAGGAGCCGGGCAAGATCGTCGCGGCCCGTCGCGGCTCGCCGGTGCTCCTCGGGATCGGCGAGGGCGAGCACTTCGTCGCGTCGGACGGCTCGGCCGTGCGCGACCATACCCGCACCGTGGTCTATCTGGAGGACGGCGACCTGGCCGTGGTCACCCGGGAAGGCTACGTGATCCGGGACGAGGGCTGGCAGGAGCGGGTCCGCTCCGAGAGCAAGCTGGACTGGTCGATCGAGGCCATCGAGCTGGGCGAGTTCCCCCACTTCATGCTGAAGGAGATCCACGAGCAGCCGAAGACGGTCCGGGCCACGCTCCGGGGTCGGATGGGGAAGAAGCCGGGCGACCCCGTCCGGCTGAACGGCCTCAACCTGAAGGACCGGGAGCTGGCGGCCGTGGAGTCGGTTACGGTCCTGGCGTGCGGCACGTCGTGGCACGCCGGGCTCATCGGCCGGACCCTCATCGAGGGGCTGGTGGGGATCCCCGTCCGGGTGGAGTACGCGTCGGAGTTCCGCTACCAGCCGAAGCTCGACCTCGGAAACTCGCTGGTGGTGGCCATCTCCCAGTCCGGAGAGACGGCGGACACGCTGGAGGCCATGCGGGCGGCGGAGTCGGAGGGCGGCCGGGTCATCGGGCTCGTGAACGTCGTCGGGAGCACCATCGCCAGGGAGGCCCACGGGGGGATCTACCTGCACGCCGGGCCGGAGGTGGGCGTCGCCTCGACGAAGGCGTTCACCGCCCAGGTCACGGCGCTGGTGCTGCTGGCCGTGAAGCTGGCGGAGGTCCGGGGCGTGGAGCCGGACCGGCTGGCGCCGATCGTCGAGGCGCTGGACGGGATCCCCGACCTGGTGGCCGAGGCGCTGCAGCTGGACGAACGGGTCAAGGCCATCGCCCGGGAGTTCGCCGACGCCCCGAACGCGCTGTACCTGGGCCGCGGCGTGAACTTCCCGGTGGCGCTGGAGGGCGCGCTGAAGCTGAAGGAGATCAGCTACGTCCACGCCGAGGGGCTCCCCGCCGCGGAGATGAAGCACGGCCCCATCGCGCTGATCGACGAGGACATGCCCGTCGTCTTCGTCGCGCCGAGCGACCCGGTATACGACCGCAAGGTCCTGTCGAACATCCAGGAGGTGAAGGCCCGGGGCGGCCGGATCGTGGTCGTGTGCAGCGACGACGGCTGCCTCGAGCTGGAGGGCCTGGCCGACCACACGCTCCCGGTCCCGGCGACGATCCCCGAGCTGAGTCCGCTGCTCACGGTGATCCCGCTCCAGCTGCTGGCCTACCACATCGCGGTGCTCCGGGGGTGTGACGTGGACCGGCCGAGGAATCTGGCGAAGAGCGTGACGGTGGAGTGAGGACGGCAAGACTGCAAGACTGCAAGAGTGCAAGACTGCAAGACTGCACGACTGCACGAGTGGGGGGTTACCTGCCGAGGCGGCGGACGGAGAGGCTGAGGAGCTCGCGGGCGGAGTCGACCTCTTCCGAGGCGATGGTCTCGGCCCGGAGGGTGCCGAGGACCCCCCACTTCTTGAGCTTGTTCTCCAGCGTTTCCACGAGCCGGCCCTTGAAGGCGAGGGCGCCCTGCTCGTCGGTGTCGGGGAGCAGGACCAGCAGGGTGCGCTCATCGGCGAGGCCGACGAGATCGGAGCCCCGGACGAGCTTCTGGCTGGCGTTCGCGAGCCGCTCGACGACGGGTGCGGGGTCGGTGTCCCCGTCGCGGGGCCAGTCCACGGTGAGGGCGACGCAGTAGAGGTCGCGGTCGTAGCGGTCGGCGAGGGCGAGCGCCTCGTCGGCGACCTGCTCCAGGGTCTGGAGCGAGTAGCGGCGGGCGGTATGGGTCCGCTGATCGGCGCGGCCGCCCTCCAGGATGTTCTGGAGCCGCAGCACGAGCGCCATGGCCTCGAGCGGGATCTTTAGGACGTCCCAGGCGCCGGCCTGGAGCCACGCCATGTAGCGTTCCCGCCCCGGCAGCCGCTGCGTGACCACGAACACGGGCGCGGTGCCGTGGATCCAGCCGCGCTCGAGGGCTTCCTCGACGTGGGCGGGCTCCAGGTTGTCGTCCACCAGCAGCGCGTCGGCCGATCGGGTGTCCCGCCACATGTTGTCGGTCAGGTCCGCGTCCCGGACGTCGGCGGTGAGGCCTTCGTCCTCGAGGACCTTCCGGACCGTCTCGGTCACGGGCCCGCGACCCATGATGGCGACGATGCGGGCGGTGGCAGCGGGTCGGGTCTCGGTCATGGAGGTATCATGGTGGATTTCGGCGGTGGGCGCGAGGGTAGAGACTAGAGTCCAGAGTCTAGAGACTAGAGACTAGAGACTAGAGTCTAGAGTCTAGAGACCAGAGTCTGGAGTCTCGGAGGGGCGGTCTTGCATACATGGGCGGGGGCGGGCCACTTTTCCGGGGTTGGCAGTCCTGTCTCCGCCTCCTCCCGGCGCCTGATGGCTTCACTCCGCGACATCATCCACGAGATCCACCGCCGCAGTCTGTGGCAGGTGCTGGGGATCTACGTCGTCGCGTCGTGGATCATCTACCAGGTGGTGCTGGCGCTGTTCGAGGGGATCGGACTGCCGTCGTGGGTGCCGGGCACGGCGCTGGTCCTGCTCCTCGTGGGGCTGCCGATCGTGCTGGCGACGGCGTTCGTGCAGGAGGGCGCGCCGGGTGCCGGCGACGAGGAGGCCGCGGGCCAGCGCATCGAGGGCCTCGAGACCACCGCCGACACCGTCGCCGACCGTCCTTCGATCGACGCTCCGGATGCGGCGACGCGACCGGCGAGCCCCGACCCCGACGACCGCCGCGCGCCGTCGGAATCGACCTCGAAATCGAAATCGCTGTTCACATGGTCGAAGGCCATCACCGGGGGCGTTCTCGCCTTCGCGGCGCTGGGGCTGGCGGCCGCGGGGTTCATGGGGATGCGGGCGCTGGGGATCGGGCCTGCGGCGACGCTCATCTCCAGCGGTGAGCTGGAAGGCCGGACGCGGGTCCTGGTCGCCGACCTCGACAGCCCGCCGGCCGACTCGATGACGGCGTACGCGCTGACGGAAGCGCTGCGGATCGACCTCTCCGGGTCGGAGGCGCTGGCGGTGGTGGACCCGGAGGAGCTGGGGCCGGCGCTGCGGCGGATGGAGCGGGCCCCGGACACCCGGCTGACGGAGGACGTCGCGCGGGAGCTGGCCGTCCGCGAGGGGATCCCGGTGGTCCTGACGGGCGACCTGACTCCGGTGGGCTCGGGCTACCAGATCACGGCGCGGCTGCTCCGTCCCGACAGCAGCCGTGTGCTGCTGCGGGTCCGGGAGGAGGCCGAGGGACCGGACGACGTGCTGGCAGCCGTGGACGCGCTGGCGGAGCGGCTCCGGGAGCGGACGGGCGAGTCGCTGCGGTCGATCCGGTCGAGCGAGCGGCTGGCCGCGTACACGACGTCGTCGCTGGACGCGCTGAAGCTGTACAGCCAGGCCGTTCGGGCCGCCGAGGCGGAGGACGACAACCGGAAGGCCGAGGCGCTGCTGGAGTCGGCGATCCGGGAGGACTCGACCTTCGCCATGGCGTGGCGGAAGCTCGGCGCCGTCCGGGGCAACGCCGGGGATCAGACCGGAGCCGTGGAGGCCTACCGGAGGGCGTTCGAGCTGAGCGATCGGCTGCCGGAGTCGGAGCGGCTGAAGGCCGCGGCGTCGTACTACACCTACGTGGAATACGACCCCGCGCAGGCCATCGATGCGCGGGAGCGGCTCCTGGAGATCCAGCCGGACGCGTGGGGCACGATGAACAACCTGGCGCTCCTCTACGCGAGCCGGGGCGAGTTCCAGCGCGCGGCCGAACTGACCGCGCGATCGGTGGCGGCGGAGTCCACGGCGATCAACCTGCAGAACCTGGCCGGCCACGCGCTGGCCGCCGGCGACACCGCCACGGCCCGGTCAGCGTTCCGGGCGCGTCGTCGGCTGTACCCGGGGAACGTCCTCAACCCCGCTCTCGAGAGGCAGCTGACGTACGCCACCGGCGACATCGACGGGGTCCGTGCGAATATCGACAGCGTCCTGTCGGCCGACCCCCGGCCCCGGGCCCGGGAGATGGCGCTCTGGGACCGGGCGCTGCTCGAGTTCCGCAGCGGCCGCATCGAGGACGCCACCCGCACGGTGGAGGAGCGCCGTGAGGTGCGGGCCGAGGCCGGCATGCCGGTGGGCGCGAGCGCCCTGAACCTGGCCTTCGTCCACTGGTTCGCGACCGGCGACACGGTGGAGGCGCGGCAGTACGCCGACCGTTTCGTCGACCAGGTGCTGCCCCGGGTGCCGGAGCTCGACCGGCCCTACCTGCCCGTGGCCGGCTTCTACGCCCTGATCGGCGATGTCGAGCGCGCCCGGGAGCTGGTGGGCGAGTGGGAGCGGGTCGTCCCGCCGGGGATGCGCCGCCGCGACGAGGCGAACCGCCGGTGGGTCATGGGGTTCATCGCGCTCGCCGAGGGGCGAGAGGAGGAGGCTCTCGAGCACCTCCGCAGCTCGGTGGAGCGGACCGGCGCCATCGACCAGAACCGGTTCATGCTTGCGTGGGCGTACGATCGGGCCGGGCGCGCCGATTCCGCCCTGGCCGTCTACCACCGCTTCGAGGAAGACCGCCACGGGGCCGGGATGTTCGTCGACGCCCACGTGCTGGGGTTCGTGTACGAGCGCCTCGGCGGACTCCATGAAGAGCGGGGCGACACCGCCCTGGCCGCGGAGTACTATGCGAAGCTCGTCGACCTCTGGGCGGACGCCGATCCCGAGCTCCAGCCCCGGGTGGACGCGGCGAGGCGCGCGCTGGAGCGGCTGTCGGCGGAGGGGAGCGGGTAGCGACCGAAGGATCGCGCTCTTGCTTGGCGGGCGGAGGCAGGTCACATTCCCCGGGTTGGCAGTCCCCTATCTCCGCCTCCCCCGGGCGCCGGATGGCTTCACTCCGCGACATCATCCACGAGGTGCACCGCCGCAGTCTGTGGCAGGTGCTGGGCATCTACGTCGTCGCGTCGTGGATCATCTACCAGGTGGTGCTGGCGCTGTTCGAGGGGATCGGGCTGCCGTCGTGGGTGCCGGGCACGGCGCTGGTGCTGCTCCTCGTGGGCCTGCCGATCGTGCTGGCCACGGCGTTCGTACAGGAGGGCGCGCCGGGGCTGGGCGGGTCGGAGGCCGGTGGCGGGTCCGATGGCGCGGCCGGGTCGGGCCGGGACGTCGCCGGGCCGGGGACGGTCGCCGGACTGGAGACGGCCGCACAGACGGTGGCGAAGTCGGCCGGCGAGTCCGGGGGCGGGGCCGGGGCGGCCTCCGCGGTCGCCGCCGGCGATGAGCCGGCCGGATCGTCGACCAGCGGCGGGCCGGGTGCGGCAGCCGGGGCAGCCGGCGAGGCAGGGACGACCCGTGGTGGCGGCGGGCGGGACCGTCGCCGGGAGCGGCTGTTCACCTGGTCGAAGGCCATCACCGGCGGGGTCCTCGCCTTTGCCGCGCTCGGGCTGGCCGCCACGGGGTTCATGGGGATGCGGGCGCTGGGCATCGGGCCGGCGGCGACGCTCATCAGCAGCGGCGAGCTGAGCGAGCGGGACGAGATCGTGCTGGCGGACTTCGAGAGCCTGACGGGCGACACCGTCCTGTCGCGGGTGGTGACGGAGGCGTTCCGTGCGGACCTGGCCCAGTCGGACGTGATCCGGCTGGCCACGGCCAACGACGTGGCGTTCGTGCTGGAGCGCATGAACCAGGCGGACCGGGACATTCTCACGGCGGAGCTGGCGAGGCAGGTGGCCACGCGGGGCGGGATGAAGGCGCTGATCGCCGGCGACATCGGCCGTCTGGGCGGTCAGTACGTGCTGTCGGCCCGGATCGTGGGCGCGCTGGACGGCGAGGTGCTGGCGACCTTCCGGGAGAC
>JAWVYT010000092.1:0-7338 GCA_033722595.1 Longimicrobiales bacterium | reverse complement strand
GGCCTCGCCGTGGGGGTGGAGGCCGGTTTGGAGCTGGAGCTGGGGCCCGTCGCCGTGCGGCTGTCCGGGGCCCGGGACGGCTTCGCCGGCGGCCTCGGCCCGACACCGTACCCCGAGACATCCCTCGCCCTGGCCGTCGGCGTGCGGTTCTAGCACCCCGGCCGGCTCCGTGCCGGTGCGGGCGCCACGCGCCCGTGCCCGGGGGAGTTGAAAACAGCGAGCGAAGGACCGGCGGCGTCCGGCGAGCGCGTCGTGGCCTGCCCGCTCGGTTGGCATCCCGAATCCCGGGCCCGCATATTTCCGCCCCGCCCCGACGCCCGGGGCGCACCGCCAAGCCTTCCGGAGACCCAGAATGCGAGCTGTCACACCCGTCCTCCTCGTGAGTCTCGCCGCCACGGCGGCCTGCACCACCGCCGGCGAGCCGGCCCCGGCCACGCCCCGCCCGGGGAGTGCGCTCCCCTCCATCCAGTCGAAGACGGAGGGCCTGGAGGCCATGGACGGGTTCCTCCCCCTGTACTGGGACGAGGCGGAGGGGAAGCTGTGGCTGGAGGTGCCGGAAACGGACACCGAGCTCCTCTACGTCCACGCGCTGGCGTCCGGCGTGGGCTCGAACGATATCGGACTGGACCGCAACCAGCTCGGTCGGACCCGCGTCGTCCGATTCGAGCGGGCGGGTCGCAAGCTCTTCCTTGTGGAGCCGAACTACGGGTTCCGTGCAGTCACGGACAACCCGGCGGAGCGGACCGCCGTGGAGGATGCATTCGCCCGCTCGATCCTCTGGGGCTTCACCATCGCCGCCGAGACCGACGGCCGCCTCCTGGTCGATGCCACCGACTTCGTGATCCGCGACGTGCACGGTGTGGCCGACCGGCTCCGGGGCTCGGGCCAGGGCACATACCGGCTCGACGAGGACCGGAGCGCGGTGCACAGGGCGAACACGCGGGCGTTCCCCCGGAACTCGGAGGTCGAGGTCGTCCTGACGTTCGCGGGCGACCCGGCGGGCGGCCATATCCGGTCCGTCGCCCCTACGCCGGAGGCCGTCACGGTTCGTCAGCGGCACTCGTTCGTCGCCTCGCCGCCGCCGGGGTACGAGCCCCGGGAAGCCGACCCGCGTGCCGGCTACTTCGGCGTCACGTGGACGGACTACGCGGCACCGTTGGGCCAGCCCATGACCCGACGATGGATCGCCCGGCACCGGCTGGAGAAGCACGACCCCTCGGCGGAGATCAGCGACGCGGTGGAGCCCATCGTCTACTACCTGGACCCGGGGGTCCCCGAGCCGGTCCGGTCGGCGCTCCTCGACGGCGCCCGGTGGTGGAACCAGGCGTTCGAGGCCGCCGGCTACCGCGATGCGTTCCGGGTCGAGATGCTCCCGGACACCGCGGACCCGCTGGACGTCCGCTACAACATCATCAACTGGGTCCACCGCTCGACCCGGGGCTGGAGCTACGGAAGCTCCGTGACCGACCCGCGGACCGGTGAGATCATCAAGGGGCACGTGCTGCTCGGGTCGCTCCGGGTCCGACAGGACTACCTGCTGGCCGAGGGGCTCCTCTCCCCGTACACCGGTGAGGAGGTCTCGCCGGCGATGCGGGAGATGGCGCTGGCCCGGATCCGTCAGCTTTCGGCCCACGAGGTCGGCCACACCCTGGGACTGGCCCACAACTACGTCGCCAGCACCGCGGACCGGGCGTCGGTGATGGACTATCCGCACCCGCTGGTCCGCCTGGTGGACGGCGAGGTCGACCTCTCCCTGGCCTACGACACGGGGATCGGCGAGTGGGACGAGGTGGCGATCACCTACGGGTACGCCGGCTTCCCCGAATCCGTGGACGAGCCGGCCGCGCTCGAGCGCATCATCGACCGAGCGCGGGACCGGGGGCTGGTCTTCCTCAGCGACCAGGACGCCCGGCCCGCGGGCAGCGCCCACCCCCGGGCCCACCTCTGGGACAACGGGATCGACGCGGCCGCGGAGCTCCGGCGGATGATGGAGGTCCGACGCGTCGCGCTCGACCGGTTCGGCGAGGCGGCGATCCGCACGGGGATGCCGCTGGCGACCCTCGAAGAGGCACTCGTGCCGCTCTACCTCCATCACCGCTACCAGGTCGAGGCCGCTGCGCCGGCGCTGGGCGGGAAGTACTACACGTACGCGATCCGTGGCGACGGCCAGGTCCCGCTCCGCAGGGTGCCCGCAGACGAACAGAACGCCGCGCTGGACGCGCTGCTGGAGACGCTGGCGCCGTCCGCCCTCACCCTGCCCCGGGAGCTCGTCGAGCTGATCCCGCCGAGGCCGTACGGGTACTGGCCCCACCGCGAGCTGTTCGACCGGTACACGGGAGTGACCTTCGACCCCATCGCGCCCGCGACGGCCGCCGCACGGATGACGGTGGCCATGATCCTGAACCCCGAGCGGGCCGCGCGGCTCGTCGAGCAGGCGGCGCTCGCGCCCGGGCTGCCGACCTTTGCCGACGTGCTCAACCGCCTGGAGGCGGCCACGGTCGGGGCCTCCGCAACCGACAGCTACGAGGCCGCTATCAAGCGCCAGGTGGAGGACGTGGTCGTCCGACAGCTGATCGCGCTCGCGGGCACGGCCCCGATGCCGCAGGTCCGCGCACTGGCCACCGACCGACTGCGCCGGATCGGCGAGCGGGTGGCGCTCCGCGAGGACGACATCGCCGACCGTGCGCACGGCGCGTATCTCGCGGCCGAGATCCGACGTTTCCTCCAGCGGCCGGCGGAGCCACAGCCGGCGCCGGGCCCGCTGGACCCGCCGCCGGGCAGCCCGATCGGCGGGAACTAGCTCCGAAACCAGAGAAACCGAGCGAACTGCCATGGACACGTTTTCGAACCTCCTCTTCCACGCCCACAGCGGGCTCCGCTACGTCGTGTTGCTGGCGGGGCTCCTCTCCCTCGCGTTCTCCCTCACGGCCGCGGTGCGCAAACAGCCCTGGGACAAGCCCGGCAGGGTCTTCCTGAGCATTTACGTGGGAGTGATGGACCTCCAGGTGCTCATCGGGCTCGTACTCGTCTTCGTCCGGGTCTTCTACCCCGCCCTCTGGGGCCACATCACGATGATGATCCTGGCCGCCGTTGTCGCCCACGTCGCCCTCGCCATGAACAAGCGACGGCCCCCGGAGCGGCAGAGCCACGGGCTCGCGGTGATCGGGGTGGCCCTGTCCCTCGTCTTCGTCGTGGGCGGGATCCTTTCCATCGGTCGGACGATCCTCTGACGGGTGTCACGACGGGCCACGGACGCGGGCGGCCGGACGTTTCGGCAGGGTCGTTGCATCACAGTGGTTGAACGAGGAACTCACAGAGCAGAGAGGACGGTATGGCGAGAATCACCGGCACGGTGAAGTGGTTCTCCGACGCCAAGGGGTACGGGTTCATCGAGCGCGAGGGCGGCGATGACGTCTTCGTCCACCACTCGGCCATCGAGGGGACGGGCTTCAAGAGCCTGACCGAGGGCGAGAAGGTGGAGTTCGACGTGCTCGAGGACCCCAAGGGCCCCAAGGCCAACAACGTGGTCCGGCTCGACCCGCCGGCGGGCGGCGGCCGTCAGCCGGATATCCGCGGCGGCCCGATGCAGAGCCCCACGGACCACCGCGAGCCGTAGCGCCGTAACGTCAGTCCCCGAACAGGTCCATCTGACCGTCCGCCGGTGGTCGTCGAAAGGCGGCCGTGGAGAGCGGTGCGGCCTCGGCGGCGAGCCCGACTCGACGGCGCGCTGTCTCGAACAGCTGGCGAATATGCTCAGCGTACACCCCCTGGCCCCGCATCCGTGACCCGTACCGCGGGTCGTTAAGCCGCCCCTCGCGCACCTCCCTGACCCGGTTCAGCACCCGGTCCCGGCGATCCGGGAACCGGGCCTCCAGCCATTCGGCGAAGAGTCCTTTCACGCCGTGGGGAAGCCGCATCATGATGTAGCTCGCGTGGCGGGCGCCGGCCTCCGCCGCGGCGTCCAGGATCGCAGGGATCTCGGAGTCGGTGAGCCCGGGGATGACCGGCGCGACCATGACCCGGACCGGGATCCCCGCGTCGGACAGCGTCCGGATCGCGTCGAGCCGCCGGGTCGGCGTGGCCGTCCGGGGCTCCATGACCCGCTGCAGCTCCGGCCGGAGCGTGGTCACCGAGACGGCCACCGCGGCCGCGTCGTGCTTCGCCAGCTCCGACAGCACGTCCACGTCCCGTGTGACCAGGTGGTTCTTCGTGATGATGCTGACCGGGTTCCGGAACTCGGCCAGCACCTCCAGGCACGACCGGGTGATCCGGAGCTTCCGCTCCACCGGCTGGTACGGGTCCGTCACCCCGCTCATGGCGATCGGCTGCGGCGTCCACCGGGGGGAAAGGAGCCGCTCCCGGAGCAGCAGAGCCGCGTCCTCCTTCACCATGATCCGGGTCTCGAAGTCCAGCCCTGCCGAGAAGCCAAGGTACTCGTGCGTGGGACGGGCATAGCAGTAGATGCACCCATGCTCACACCCGCGGTACGGGTTGATGCTCACGTCGAAGCCCACGTCCGGGCTGTCGTTCTTCGCCAGGATCGTCCGGCTCGCGTCCCGGTAGAAGACCGTCTCCGGCGACGACGCCGAGGACTCCGGGTCCGTCGCGCTAGGGTCCGATCCCCGCTGGACCCATTCGTCGGCGACCACGTGCAGCCGCTCGAACCGGTTGGCGGGGTTGTCCGTGGCGCCGCGCCCCTTCATGGCCCGCTCCGATGGCGGCAGATCCGACGGCGCGCCCGGGCCCCTCACGACGTCCCCCGGCCCCGCTCTACGCGGAGGCGGCGAGCCCGTCCGCCAGCTCGGTCACCGCGTCGACCCACGACCCTAGGTACGCGGCCCCTTCGCCCCCGGGGACGGCGACGCCCGCCCACTTGAACGCGGTCGGATGCGCCTCGACCAGCGCCCGGGCGACCTCGGGCGGCTCCGAGCTCCCGTCCGGGCCTTCGCCACGGAGCCAGCCGTCCACGGCCAGCACGAACGCCAGCCGGTCGTGCCAGTGCCGCCACGACGGCGGTCCGTCCAGATCCAGGAGCGGCAACCAGCGATCCGACGGGGCCCGGTACTCCGACGGACCGGCCGGCAGGACCTCGATCCAGCCGCCCCGCACGAGGTCCGCCGCCGCCCGTCGGACGGCACGACCGGTGTAGCCCGTGGCTTCGGTCACCGCCCGCACGGTGTGCCAGCCGCCGAGACCCAGGAGCACCGCCACCAGATCCGCCTTGATACCGACCCCCAGGCCGAGACGCAGACGCAGCAGCACCCCCGGGCCGTCCAGCCGCGGCGATGGACCGCCGTCCACGGCGGGGAGCGACCGGGGGGCTCGTGCCAGCGACTTCCAGCGGTGGTCGCCCCCGATCTTCCACGCGTAGCCCGCGAACTCGCCCAGCCGGTACCGGACCCGGTCCGGGTAGCTCGGCGCCAGGTTCCGCATGCGCTGCACGCTCAGCAGCCCCGGACCCTCGCCGGCCCACCAAGACAGCACCATCGCCAGCGACCGGTCGCGGTCCACCAGCCCGAGCGACGCCAGGACCAGCGCCTCCGGGTCGATGGCTGCGGAGGCCTCGAGGTCGGCGTCCACGTCCGCGCCCAGTGCGGACCACTGGGCCCGTACCAGCCGGAGCGCGTGCTCCCGGGCCCGGTCGCCGACGGAGAGGAGGGTGTCGAGCATGGTGATTATTATAGACCGTGAGCCGCGCCGGCAACGACCGGACATGCACGCCCCTCACGATCGCCGTCCGTGGGCGGTGCGGTGGGCGATGGCCCGGTCGCGCTCCAGCGCCCGGAACCGGCTCGCCACCACGTTCATGACCCGGCCGTCGCGCTCGAACCGGCCCTGGATCAGGAGGAACGGCGCGTGATGGATGACCTCCCGGTGGGCGGCATAGACCGGGGGCGGGACGATGATGTTGATGAAGCCGTGCTCATCCTCGAGGAGGATGAAGACGGTGCCGTTCGCGGTGGCCGGGTGCTGGCGTGCCACCACCAGCCCCGAGACCAGGATCGGCGCCCGGTCCGGGACCTCCTCCAGGTCGGCCGAGGAGGCGACGCCGTGCTCGCGGAGCCGGTCCCGGATGTGCTCCATGGGGTGTCCGGCCACGGTGATACCGGTGGCCAGGTAGTCGAGGAAGATGAGCTCCTCGTCGCCCATCTCGTCCACGTCGAACGGGAGGTGGCGGGCCGGTGCCAGCGGCAGGACGTCGCCGGCGGCCCGGAGCGCCGCCCATGCCGCCTTCCGCCGACCCGGCTCGAACGCCTCGAAGGCGCCGGCCCGGGCCAGGTGCAGGGCGTCCTTCCGGCTCAGCGCCGCCCGCCGGACCACGTCCTCCACGCCGGTGAACGGCCCGCCGCCGGCCGCCGCCTGCAGCCGATTTCGGGCCTCCTCGCCCAGCCCCTTGATGTGTTTCCAGCCGATCCGCACAGCGGGGTGCTCCCTCTCCGGTCCCTCCAGCGTGCACTCCCACTTCCCGTCCCGCAGGCACGGCGGCCGCACCGTCACGCCGTTCCGCCGCGCCTCGTGGACGAGCGTCGCCGGGGGGTAGAACCCCATGGGCCAGGCGTTGAGGATCGCCATGAGGAACTCGGCCGGGTAATGGGCCTTGAGGTACGCCGTCGCGTAGGCGATGAGGGCGAAGCTCCAGGCGTGGGACTCGGGGAAGCCGTAGTTGGAGAAGGAGTACAGGTCGTCGGTGATCTGCTCGGCGACGTCCGGGGCCACACCGTTCTGCTCCATCCGGCCCTTCAGCCGCTGGATGGCGGCGTGGAGCTTCGGCAGCTTCTTCCGGTGCCCCATGGCCCGGCGGAGCTCGTCGGCCTCGGCGGCGCTGAACCCGCCCAGCGCCATGGAGATGGCCATGGCCTGCTCCTGGAAGATGGGGATCCCGTACGTCCGCTTCGTGATCGGCTCGAGCCGCGGGTCCAGGTACTCGACCTCCTCGAGCCCGAGCCGGCGACGGGTGTAGGGCCTGACGAACCGGGCCTGGATCGGCCCCGGTCGGATCAGCGCCACCTGCACCACGATGTCGTACAGCCGCTCCGGCCGGGTCTGGAGGATCGACTGGATCTGGGCCCGGGACTCGATCTGGAACGTGCCCAGCGTCTCGCCCCGGCCGATCATCGCGTACGTCGCCTCGTCATCGACGGGGAGGTCGTAGAGCCGGAGCGTCCGACCCGTCCGCGCCTCGATGGCGTCGAACGCCTTGTGGACCACGGTGAGCCCGCCGAGCCCCAGGAAGTCGAACTTGGGCACGCCAGCGGCGTCCAGGTCGTCCTTGTCGAACTGGAGGATGGTCCGGCCCATGGACGTCTCCTCGATGGGCAGATACTCGCCCAGCGGCCG
>JAWVYT010000091.1:0-7401 GCA_033722595.1 Longimicrobiales bacterium | reverse complement strand
GCACCGACGATGGAATCTACCGCGAGCATTTGAGAAAGGGCGCCAAGCGCCACAAATGCAGCTAAGCCACCGAACTCGCTGCGGACCTCCGCCAAAAAGCTCACCCAATCGAGGGAGCTTACGAGGACGGCAGCCAGGGCCGCCAAGAAGACGGTATATGCAACGAGCTTTCTTGAGGACGTCATAGAAGAAGAAAAGGAGCCCCCACCAGTTTTACAACGTCAGGAAGCCTGCTCCGAAAAGAGAAGCAATGGCCGCAATCAACCGGAAAATCAGATCACCCATACCAGCGTCACCTCCTTTCGCGATAGCGTCGGCCGTCAGGTTCCGCTATTGAATGGCCGCGTACGCTCCGCTAGGTCCTACGGATCCGCTGGAGTCCTGCTGGTCGTGATTTCCGCCGGCGGGGGGCTCCTATGTTCCTTGTTGTCTCCTTTTCATCGGTGGCGGCTCGGGGCCGCCGGTGTTTCCGTCATCCGTAAGTATCGGTCGGGGGCCGCAGCCCCTGTAGTTCAGGTGAGCTGGCGAGCCGCTTCGACGGTTGCCAGCGCCGCGGCCCGCTCGGGAGCGCCCGTGATGGGGGCGCTCCCTGAGCGGACGCGGGTGTAGTGCTGAGCGCGCCTGAGGGCGACGAGGACGTAGTCCCGGCCGGCGATCTCGACCTCCCGCAGCCCGTCGAGCTCGAGTCCTTCGAGGCCGGCGTGCGTGAGCGCCCGGACGGTGGCCTGAGCCGCGGCCTGGGCGGCTGCGCCGGGCAGGTCCACGGCCACGGCGTCGGCCCGGAACACGTCGGTCCGGAATGCGATGGTGACGGCGCAGAGGACGCGGCCGTCCTCGGGGCGGTCCAGGTCGACGGCCACGAGGCGGGGTCGCCCGACGAAGCTGGTGTCCTCGGCGGGTCGGGCCACCTGTCGCGGCTGCGGGGCGGGCGCGTCGCGCTCGCTGTCCTGGACCAGCCGGAGGCGGTGGTGCTGGTTCGCTTCTGTCACGTGAGCGTCGGCATCGGCTACCCGGACGTGGATCCGTGCGGGGGTGATCGGAGTGGCGAATCCGGCGAGGAGCGCGGAGCGGACGTGTCCGGCGACGGTTTCGGCGTTCCCGGCGTCGTCCACCTCGATATGGATGGCGTCGATGCCGGATTCGCTGGCGTGGACGCGAGCGTTCACCACGCCGGCCAGTGACCGGAGGAGGCGTTCGGCCTCGCCAGGCAGGTCGGGACTGGCCACAGATCGACTCTGGCTCATGTCCACGTGCACATCCTCTCAGGGAACAGTTCACCCACAGACGGCATGGCCGGAGCCACGGGCCCCGGCTCGTCCGCCCTTTTCAGGGTTCGGCTGTCTGGGAGGTCGGGGGTCAACTTGGTGGACCGCAGACGGGGTGTCAAGAGTCGTAAGCTGCTGTGGCAGCGGGGGCTCCGGCCGTCCGCTCGCTCGAAGGGAACTTGCGGATGCCCGTCCATGTTAGAGATATTGGGTGTCGAGCGTCGGATCTCTCTCCCGCCGGCGCGGTGACAACACTCCTCCTGACAGCGACCGGAATGACGACCGCCGCCCTGGGATTCCTTGCGCTCCAGATCGTGGCTCCGCCTGGCGGGGCCGACGGGACGGGTGCGTCGCTGTCCTCGGGGCCGACCCCCGTGACCTCGGTCGTATCCGTGCATGTGGACGCCCGATCGGCGCGCTCGGACCCACACTGGACGGCACTGGACGGTCGGGAGCGGATGTGGGTCGTCGGCACGCTGGCCGGGCTGTCGCTGGAGGAGAAGGTAGCCCAGCTGGTCGTGCCGTACCTCGACGGTGGCGAGCCTCGGGCGGGGAGCGCCCGGTGGGAGCGTGCCCGTCGGCTGGTGCGGGAGCATCGAGTCGGGGGCTTCATCGTGGGCGTCGGCTCCAGCTACGGCACGGCGAGCTGGCTGAACCAGCTGCAGTCGTGGAGCGACGTCCCGCTGCTGATCTCGGCGGACCTGGAGTGGGGCCCCGGCACCCGGCTGCGGGGTGCGACGGTGCTGCCCATGAACATGGCGCTGAGCGCGTCCGGGCCGGCGTCGGTGGCCCGGGAGGCGGGCCGGATCACGGCGCTGGAATCGCGGGCGGCGGGGATCCACATGGCGTTCGCGCCGGTGGCGGACGTGAACGTGAACCCCGAGAACCCGGTCATCAACACCCGGTCGTACGGCAGCGATCCCGTGCAGGTCTCCGACCGGGTGGTCGCGTTCATCGAGGGGGCCCGGAGCGCGGGGCTCCTGACGGTCGTGAAGCATTTCCCGGGTCACGGGGACACCGAGACCGACTCGCACCTGGAGATGCCGGTCCTCGGTGTGGATCGGTGGCGGCTGGAGGACGTGGAGCTGCGCCCGTTCCGCGCGGCCATCCGCGCGGGCGTCGACGGGGTGATGACCGCGCACCTGGCGGTCCCGGCTCTGGACCCGGGCTCGGGCCTGCGTCCGGCCACGCTCAGTCCGCCGATCCTGACGGACCTGCTCCGGGACCAGCTGGGGTTCGGTGGCCTGGTGATCACGGACGCCCTCCACATGGACGGCGTGAAGGAGCGGGGCGATCCCGGTACGGTGGCCGTGGAAGCGGTGCTGGCCGGTGCGGATATCCTGCTCATCCCGCCGGACGAGGCTACGGCCATCGAAGCGGTGGTGGACGCCGTGCGTCGGGGCGAGATCGACGAGGACCGGCTCGACCGGTCCGTGCGCCGGGTGCTGGCGGCCAAGGCGGTAGCCGGGCTCGACGGCGGGCGGGCTGTGAACCTGGGCCAGCTGCTGGGCCAGGTAGGGCGGGGCGATCACGAAGCGTGGGGTCGGCAGGTGGCGGAGCGCTCCATCACGCTCGTTCGGGGTGAGCCGGGCGTTCTCCCGGTCGAGGTGCGGGATCGCTCGGTGCTGGCCGTGATCTACGACGACCGCCGACGCCACGATTCCGGCGCCCGGTTCGAGTCGGCGCTGGCCGAGCACGGGGCCCGCGTCATGTCAGTCCGACTCTCGCGCCGGAGCGAGCAGGCGCGCCTGGATCGCGTGCGGGAGGTGGCCGGAGAGGCCGATGTGGTGGTCTTCGCCAGCTTCTCCCGTGCGACGCCGTGGAAGGGCACGCTCGGGCTGCCCGAGCCGATTGCCGCGCTGGCCGCCGACCTGGCCGCCGACGGTGCGCCCGTCCTCTCGTTCGGGGACCCGTACCTTCTGGGTCAGATGCCTTCCGTGGCCACGTACCTGCTGGCGTGGAGTCGGGCCGACGTGAGCCAGGACGCGGCCGTCCGGGCACTGGTCGGCGAGATACCGATCACGGGTCGGCTGCCCATCGACCTGCCGCCGGGGTACGGCGTCGGGCACGGGGTGACGGTCCCCGCGCTCCCGGGCGTCACCACGCCCCGACGCTAGCGGGCGGAGCCGACCTTCCGGGGCGGCATCACGCCCCGACGCCGGCGGTCGGGGGCCGCCACTGCGGGAGACTGCCCCGCCCGTCTTGCTCGCGTCCGCCCCGGGCCCGACGTTTGCGGGGCAGTGCACCCCAGGCCGCGCGGCGTCGGACGGCCCGCCCGTCGTCCGCCCTGTCCGGTCGTACGTGTCTCGGACCCCGACATCCATGCACATCTTCGGCAGCCACACCATCAACAACGGCGGCATCGAGATGACCGTGTACCGGGCGAAGGCCGCCGGCCTCGATGCGGTACAGGTCTTCACCGTCATCCCGAAGTTCTACAACGACAGGTCGGGGATCAGCGAGGAGCGGGTGGAGCGGTTCCGGGCGGCGCTGGACGAGACAGGGATGGACCCGAAGCACGTGATGGTGCACGCGCCGTACGTGCTGAACACGGCCAAGACGGGCGACGCGGAGCGACGTGAGCGGGCCCACGCGGGGCTGACGAAGGAGCTGGAGCGGTCGAGTATCCTGGGCGCGGCCGGCGTGTGTTTCCATCCCGGCAGCGCAGGCAAGGGGGATGTGGACGAGGCCATCGGCTACGTCAGCGAAGCCATCACGCGGGCCCTCGAGACGGTCGACTCGGATACCAAGCTGTGGGTGGAGAACACGGCGGGGGCGGGGGCGACTGTCGGTCGGACGGCGGAGGAGGTGGCGAAGATACTGGACGGGGTGCCGTCGTCGGTCCGGGACCGGACAGGGTACGGCCTGGACACCTGTCACCTGTTCAGCGCCGGGTACGCGATCGACGAGTCGCAGGAGACGCTGGTCCGGATCCTGGACGACTGGGAGCAGACGGTCGGGGAGCCGCCGAGCTTCTTCCACCTCAACGACAGCCGGTTTGCCCGGGGCACGAACAAGGACCGCCACGCGCTCATCGGGGAGGGACACATCGGCGAGGAGCCGTTCGGTTGGCTGCTGGCCGACGAGCGGAGCCGCGACGTCCTGCTGGTGCTGGAGACGCCGCAGGAGAACGAGGAGATCGATGGAGAGGACCGGTCGCCGGACCCGTACGACATGAAGATGCGGGCGCTGCTCGAGCGGTTGGCCGACCGGGGCCAGTGACGTCGGCGTGCGGGTCGGCTATGCGCCGGAGGCGATCGGTAGGGTGCTGTCGTCTACAGCCATCCCCGCTTGGGCCAGGTCAGGCCGATGCCGCCCCATATGAGGAGCACGCCCATGAGCCCGGCCACCCAGTGGCCGGTGAGGAAATAGACGACCTCGCCCACCAGGGCGGCTCCCTCGAGCAGGGCCCAGGCAATGATCACACCGGTCTGGATCGCCGCCGCCCGGGGCCTCCAATGGGTCTCCTCCGTCGGCCGCTGGATGACCGGTGCGACCCGTGTCCTCCAGACGAAGAGGGCGCCGAGGCCGGCGATCAAGAAGAGGGCGACGAACCCGTTGAAGAAGAGGGACGCGTCGAACTCCGTGGCGATGGGACCCTGCTCACGGTGGAGGAACCAGCTGACGAAGGCGAAGAGGGTCACCCCCGTACCGAGGCTGATCCCGATGATCCGCATCATCAGGATCGCCTGCTCGGGGGAGCGGGGTCCGGGTCCCTGGGCCATGGCGCGCTGTCTCAGTCGAGGGTGAAGCCGACATTGACGGTGACCTGGAAATGGGCCACGGCGCCGGACTCGATATGGCCGCGGATCTCGTCCACCTCGAACCAGCGGAGGTTGTGGACGGTCTCTGCGGCCTTGCCGACGGCATTTCGAATCGCGTCGTCAATGCTCTCGGAGGACGAACCGGTGAGCTGGATCTTCTTGTAGACGTGGTCGGACACTGGGCCTCCCTCGGGTGGTTTGGATACGCGGGTACGGGGGCAATGTAGGGTCCGAGAGGCGCGGGTGCGAAGGGACGCGGAGGAGCGAATGGACCAGGAGGAGTTCGGCCGGCCGAGGATCGTGCTGAGCCGGTGTCTGGAGCTGGAGGCGTGTCGGTACAACGCCCAGACGATCCGGTCGAGCGTCGTCCGGCTCATCGAGCCGTACGTCGAGTTCGTGGCGACGTGTCCGGAGGTGGAGATCGGGCTGGGCGTGCCCCGGGACCCGATCCGGCTCGTGGCCGCGAAGCAGGACGGGAGCGGACCCGTGCAGCTCGTGCAGCCGTCCACCGGGCGAGACCTCACGGAGGAGATGACGCGCTTCGGGCATCGGTTCGCCGACGCGACGACCGACATCGACGGGCTGCTGCTGAAGAGCCGGTCGCCCTCGTGCGGGATCAAGGACGTGAAGCTGTACGCCGCCCCCGAGGACGCGCCGGTGGCCGGGAAGGGCGCCGGGATGTTCGCGGGCATCATGACGGAGCGGTTCCCCACGGCGGCGATGGAGGACGAGGGGCGACTGACCAACGCGGAGCTCCGGCACCACTGGCTGACCCGGATCTTCGCGTCGGTGGCGCTGCGGGCGGCGCTGGAGGAGGGCGCGGCCGGGCTCGTCGGCTTCCACACGAGGTACAAGCTGATCCTCATGGCCCACTCCCCCGAAGGACAGCGGGAGCTCGGTCGTGTCGTCGCGGCCGCCGGCGACGACTTCGAGGCGGCGGCGACCGCGTACCGGTCCGGGTTCGCGGAGGCCATGGAGGAGCCGGCGGGACGGGGCGCGCACGTGAACGCGATCCAGCACGCCCAGGGCTACTTCAAGAAGGGGCTGGCGTCGGCGGAGAAGCGGCAGTTCGAGAGTCTCCAGGGGCAGTACCGGGAGGGCCGGCTGCCGCTCCAGGCGCTCCTGGCCGTGCTGGGCAGCTGGGTGGAGCGGTTCGACGAGCCGTACCTCAGGGAGCAGCGCTACTTCCGGCCGTATCCCCAGCCGCTGGTCGTGGCGGCGGACTCCGGTCGGGCCCGCCTGGCCTGACCGCCCGGGGCTCAGCCCCCCGCGAACCGAGCCCGCACGGCGTCGGCGATCTCCGGGCCGACCCCCGGGATATCCCGGAGCTGCTTCCCCCGTGCGAGCCCATCGGCGATCGCCCCGGCCGTCTCGGGCCCGACCCCGTCGATCACCTGGAGCTGCGCGGGCGTGGCGAGATCCAGTCGCGGCCGCCGGATGGGCGGGTCGTCGTCCGCGCCGGGGACGCCCTTCGCGGCCTCCAGGTAGGCTTTCCGCGACGCCTTCGGGTCGACGACGGGGTCCTGAGGGCTCGGATCGCCCTCCGAATACGGCGCCCATTCGCGGAGCCAGCTCCCATCCGGGTCATGCTTCTCCGCCTGGGAGACGGGGCTCATGACCCGGAAATACGGGGCGTTGTCGACGCCCAGCCCCGCGGCCCACTGCCAGTTGCCCACGTTGCTGGACGTGTCGCCGTCCAGTAGCCAGTCCTTGAAGACCGCCTCGCCGCGTCTCCAGTCGACCCGGAGGTTCTTGGCCAGGAACTGGGCCGCCACCATGCGGGAACGGTTGCTGATCCAGCCGGTCTCCCGCAGCTGGCGCATCGCGGCGTCGACGGCAGGGACCCCGGTCCGGCCGTCCCGCCACGCCTCGAAGTCGGCGTCCGAGCCCGTCCACTCCATGGCCGACCACCGGGATCGGAACGGCGTGTCCAGCAGGTCCGGGCGGTGATACAGGAGGTCGGCCATGAAGTCGCGCCAGCAGAGCTCGGCGAGCCATTTGGCGGACCCCGGGGAGCCCGTCCCGCCCCCGGCCGCCTCGGACCGGACTGCCGCCGTCCTGGGCGAGAGGACCCCGAGCGTGATGTAGGGGGACAGCCGTGAGGTGCCGGACCCATCGAGCCGGTCCCGCTCGTCGCCGTACCGGGCCAGTCCGTCCTCGACGAACGCCTCGAGCGCCCGGAGCGCCGCAGCCTCGCCGGGCTCCGGCAGCTCGACATCCGGGTCCTCGCGGTCGATGTCCCCGAGGTCGAACCCGGAGGGAAGGTCCGGGGTCGGGATGGTGTCGGGAGCGCTCAGCGGGTCCGGCGTGCCCATGGACCTCCACCGGCGGTGGAACGGCGAGTACACGGAGTAGAACGAGTCGTCGCCGGT
>JAWVYT010000090.1:0-7417 GCA_033722595.1 Longimicrobiales bacterium | reverse complement strand
GGGCGGGAGGAGCTCGTCCTTCTCGGCCCGGACCTGTTCGGCGGCGGTCTCGATCTCCTCGGTCACGCGGCGTTCGATCTCCTCGAGCCGGTCGCGCTCCAGGCCGGTCCGGACCAGGAACTCCTCGTAGAGTCCGATGGGGTCGCGGCGTCCCCAGTGCTCGAAGAGCTCGTCCGGGAAGGTGCGCCGCGCTTCGGCCTCGTCGTGGGTGGCGTGCCCTCCCATGCGGAAGGTGTCCATGAGCAGGAGGGTCGATCCGCCGCCCGATCGGGCCCGGTTCGCCGCCAGGCGGGTGGCGGCCCAGACGTCGAGGACGTTGTTCCCGTCCGCGGAGGCGCCGGCCACGCCGTACATCTTGGGCCAGTCACGGAAGCTGCCTGCCTGGTGCTGTTCGAGGCGCGTGCCCAGGGCGACCTGGTTGTTCTGGATCACGAACACCGCGGGCACGCCTTTCACGGCCGCCAGGTTGAGTCCTTCGTGGAACGCGGACGTCTTGGTCGCGCCATCGCCGACCCACGTCAGTGCGACCCTCGCCTCTCCACGCTGTTTGAATGCGAGGGCGATCCCGGTGATGACCGGAACCATGTCGCCCACGTGGGAGATCGGTTGGAGCACGCCGTGGTCCAGATCGCCGAAGTGGAGGTCCCGACCGCCCGTGGTGCTCCGTCGGGTCGCGAAGAGGCCGTGGAATACGTCCTCCAGCGGCATCGCCATCTCGGGGAGCGCGCCGGCGTTGCGGATCATGGGTGCCACCACGTCCCGCTCGCGATCGAGGGCGTGGACGGCGCCCACGGTGACCGCCTCCTCGCCGGTCCCGAGCCACGCCTTCGAGAGCACGCCCTGGCGGACCCAGCGTTTGAGCATGATGTCGTGGAGCCGGGTCCGGACCATGCCGGCGTACAGGGCCAGCCGGCCGGTCTCGTCGAGGTCCTCGATCAGGGCGGCCCGATCCTCGTGCTCGCGCAGGCGCTCCTCGAAGGCGTCGACGAGCTCGGTGTCGGGCTCCCAGTCGACGTACTCCGGCGGGTCGAACGGGGGGTACCGCTTCATCGTCCCGGGTCCGGGCTCTGGATCGCCCGCCCGATCCGGGCGGCCATGACATCGAGCCGAGAGCGGGATGGGACGGGCGTGTCGGGCTTCGGCAGCTGCAGGTCGAACTCCTCGCCTTCCCGCACGGGGATCAGGTGCAGGTGGAAGTGGAGCACGTCCTGTCCCCCGGCCCGCCCGTTGGCGCTGAACAGGTTCACGGCCGCAGCGCCGGTGGCCTGCCGGATCCCGGGGGCCAGCCGCTTCGCGACGCGGAGGCAGTGAGCGGCCACGTCGTCGGGCGTGTCGAAGAGGTCGTCGTGGTGCTCGCGGGAGACCACCAGGACGTGGCCCGGGCTCGCCGGCTGGATGTCCATGAAGGCGAGGGCATCGTCGTCTTCGTAGACGATGCTCACCGTCTCCTCTCCGTGGATGATCCGGCAGAACACGCAATGCTCGTTCATGGCGACCCGGCTCCCTGCCTTCTAGATTGGCGAGAATGAATGAACGCAGCCCCTCTGCGGAAGAAACGTCGACCCCGCCGCCGTCGCAAGAACCGGCTGACGGACTGAGAGCCGATCTGCCTCTGGCCGTGCTGGAGTCCGTCCGGCAGCACGATCGCCCGTCGGAGGTCCTCGAAGAGGAGGACCTGGCCACGAGCCTGCCCCGCCGGCTCGGGCTCACGGGCGTGGTGGAGAGCCAGATCCATCGGTATCGGATCGCCCGGAAGCGACGGGAGCGGATCCCCGCCGAGGACGTGGCCGACCTCCTCCGTCTCGTGCTGCGACGGCCGGACGCCGAGGCGATCCTGGTCGAGGCCGGGCACGAGCTCGCCCGGCACCACGGCCGCAGGCTCCTCTACCGGATCGCCGGCGCGGCCCGGATCCTGCCCGACGCCATAACGAGCCGGATCGCGAAGCGGAGCGTCCGGCGGTTGATGCAGCGGCTGGGCGCGGACGCCACGCTCCAGATCACGCGAGGGCCGCTCCGGATCGAGCTCCGGAACGCGGTCACGGCCCGGGCCGACGACACGGGCACCGCGTGTACCCTCTACTCGGCCGCCATCGAGGAGGCCGTCCAGCACGCCATCGGCCGGCGTCCCGCGGTCGAGCACATCGCCTGCCAGGGCCGCGGCGACCGGGCCTGCGTCTGGGTCGCTTCCTGACCGCTGGGCCTACCGCGGCCGCTGCCTACGCGCCCGTCGGCGGCGCGGTCCCGGACGGGCCCGCGTGCCCCACGGGCTGCTCGGCCTCCTCGTCCCCGCCGGCCGGCTCGTCCATGATCTCACGGAGCTCCTCGCGGGTGACCACCTCGTTCTCCAGAAGGGCCTGGGCGACGTCTTCCAGCAGTTCCCGGTTCGACATCAGGATCTCCGTCGTCCGCTCCTTCACGTCCACCACGATCCGCTTGACCTCCTGGTCCATCGCCCGGGCGGTCTCGTCGCTGTAGCTCTTCTCCTGCGGCCACGGCGTGTCGGTGCCCTGAAGGAACGTCCGGCGCTGCTTCTCGTAGCTCACGGGGCCGAGCGCGTCGGACATCCCGTACTGGCGGACCATGTTGCGCGCCATCTCCGCCACCCGCTCCAGGTCGTTGGCGGCGCCCGTGCTGATCTCGTCGAACACGATCTCCTCGGCCACCCGGCCGCCCAGGAGCACGGCCATCCGGTCCAGCAGCTCCTGCTTCTGGAGGAGGTACCGCTCGTCCTCCGGCAGCTGCTGTGTGTAGCCCAGCGCGCCGATCCCACGGGGGATGATGCTGATCTTGTGGACCGGGTCGGCGTTGTCCACCCGCTCGGCTACGATGGCGTGGCCGGCCTCGTGGTAAGCGACGATCTCCCGCTCCTTCTCGTTGACCAGCCGGTTCTTCTTCTCCAGCCCCGCCACGACACGGTCGATGGCCGCGTCCAGGTCCTCCATCCCGACCTCGGTCTTGTCCTTCCGGGCAGCCAGGAGCGCGCCCTCGTTCAGCAGGTTCGCCAGGTCGGCACCCACGAAGCCGGGCGTCCGCCGGGCGATGACCTCCAGGTCCACGTCCTTGGACAGCTTGATGTCCTTGGCGTGGACCTCCAGGATCGCCTGCCGGCCCTTCCGGTCGGGCCGGTCGACCACCACCTGTCGATCGAACCGACCGGGCCGCAGGAGCGCGGGGTCCAGGATCTCCGGCCGGTTCGTGGCCGCCATGATGATCACGCCCACCTTCGGGTCGAAGCCGTCCATCTCCACCAGCAGCTGGTTCAGCGTCTGCTCACGCTCGTCGTGGCCGCCCATGGGGCCGCCCGCGCCCCGAGCCTTCCCGAGCGCGTCCAGCTCGTCGATGAACACGATGCACGGCGCGTTGGACTTCGCCTGCTCGAAGAGGTCCCGGACCCGGCTGGCGCCCACGCCCACGAACATCTCCACGAACTCGGAGCCGTTCATGCTGAAGAACGTCACGCCCGCCTCGCCGGCCACGGCCCGCGCCAGGAGCGTCTTCCCCGTCCCTGGCGCGCCCGCCAGCATCACGCCCTTGGGGATCTTCGCGCCGACCCGGTGGAACTTCTCGGGCTCCTGCAGGAACTCTACGATCTCCACCAGCTCCTGCTTCGCCTCCTCGGCACCGGCCACGTCGTCGAAGTCGACGCCGGTGCCCTCCTCGCCGACGATCCGGGCCCGGTTCTTCCCGACCTTCATCACGCCGCTCGCCGGGTTCATCCGTCGCAGGATCCAGATCCAGAACACCAGCATGAGCCCCAGCGGCAGCAGCCAGAACAGCGCCTCCCCGAGCCAGCCTTCCGTGGCGGCCTCGATCACCACGTCGTTCTCTTCCAGGAGCGGGACGAACGCCTCGTCGCCCTCGACCCGCACCGTGGTCCAGACCTCCGGCACCTCCGCCCGCCCCGCCGCCCACACGCTGTCCGGCACCGCCTGGATGTTCGGCCCCCGGATCCGCACCCGCTCCACCTGCCCGGCGGCGACCTTCTCCTTCAGCTCGCTGTACGGGATCGGCTCCTGGTTCTGCTGCCCCAGGAACATGTTCAGCGCCAGGAGGATGAGGAACGCGATCAGGAAATAGAAGACGGAGAACCGGGTCTTGCGGTTGTCCATGCCGCCGCCCTGCTGGCCACCGTCGCCGCCACCGGGGCCGGCGCCACCCCCGCCCTTCCCCTGGTTCCTCATGATGGGTGTCATTGTGCGTCGGGAACCGGGCAAGCTTCGTACCGGAGACCCGGGCCGTTGCCATGGTCAGGGTGTGACCTCACTTTGCCGGGACCCCAACCCCGACTGGAGGTGTGCGATGTACAAGTGGCTCGCCGTTCTCGCTCTCGGCCTTCTGGCCGCCGGCTGCGAGGCCCGGGACGACGACACGGCCCCCGTCGTCATCGTCCCGGAATCCGCGGTGCTCGACGGCCTCCCGTTCAGCCCCGGGGTCCGCGCCGGCGACTTCCTCTTCCTCTCCGGTGCGATCGGGAACCGTCCCGGCACCACCGAGCTGGTCAGCGCCGACGTGGGCGAGCAGACCCGCCAGACCCTGGACAACCTGGCCCGGGTGCTGGAGGCCGGCGGGGCCGGCCTGGGCGATGTAGTCAAGTGCACGGTCTTCCTCGTGGACATGGCCGACTACGCCGCCATGAACGAAGCGTACGCGGCCGTGTGGCCGGGCAGCCCGCCGGCCCGGTCCACGGTGGCCGGCAGCGGACTCGCCCTCGGGGCGCGCGTCGAGATCGAGTGCATCGCGTACGTGGGCGGGGCGCCCTAACTTCCACGCTCCGACACCCTGCTGCCCAGGTCCAAGCCCCCGAACCGTCCCGAGCCCCCGAACCGTGCGCGCTGTCCGTTTCCACTATCGCCCCCTCCGGTACGTGCTGACCCGGCTCCTGTCCGGGCGGCTCCCGGCCATGGGAGCGGGCCGGCTGGGCTTCGTCCGGCTCGACGACGTCCCGCGCCGGGCGCTGCCCGCGGACGACTGGGTCCGTCTCGAGCCCCGGCTCTCCGGCATCTGCGGCAGCGACCTCGGCGTCATCACGGCGCACGACTCGTTCACCCTCGAGCCGTACGGCGCGTACCCGTTCACGTTCGGCCACGAGGTGGTGGCCACGGTGGCGGAGACGGGCGCGGCGGTCACCCGGTGGTCCGAGGGCGACCGGGTCATCCTCAACCCGATGCTGGCGTGCGAGCAGAAGGGCGAGGATCCGTGCGCCGCGTGCCGGCGGGGCGACCCGGGGGTCTGCCGGCGCGCGACCGACGGGAGCGGCTCCATCGCCGGGTTCAGCCCGCTGACGGGCGGCGGTTGGGCCGATGAGCTGGTGGCCCACGAGAGCATGCTGCGGCCTCAGGGCGACCTCCCGGACGAGGTCGCGGTCCTCACGGACGCGTACGCCTCGGCAGCCAAGGGTGTCTTCCTCGAGCCGCCCCGGGCCGATGACGTCGTGCTCGTGATCGGGGCCGGGAACATCGGGCTCCTCATGGTCCGCGCGCTGCGCCGGATCGGCTGGGAGGGCACCATCGCCGTGTCCGCCCGCTACGGGTTCCAGGCCGAGAAGGCGAAGGCGCTCGGCGCCGACGTCGTGGTCCGCGGGCGGGACCAGCTCTACGAATGGGCGTCCTCGCTGCCGGGCGCCGACACGTTCGAGCCGAGCCTGGCGCCGAGATTCGTCGAGGGCGGCCCGTCGCTGGTCTACGACAGTGTCGGCTCGGCCGGCACCGTACGCGACGCCCTCGCCTTGACCCGCGAGGAAGGGCGGATCGTGGTGACCGGCGCCGCGGCCGTGTCGAAGGTCGACCTGACCCGGCTGTGGCACCGGCAGCTGCGCATGACCGGGGTCATGGTGTACGGCCCCGTGGAGTGGCAGGGCCGGAGCCGTGACATCTTCGACGCCACGCTGGACTTGATCCGGGGCGACGACCTCGGTCGATTCAATCTCCTGACACACACCTTCGAGCTGGAGGAGTACCGTGACGCCATCCGGGTCGCCCTCGGAAAAGAGGACCACGGCGCCATCAAGGTCGGGGTCCGTGTCCGCTGACTCGCTGGCGGACTACACCCGCGATCCCTTCGACGGGTTCTTCGACGGCCGCCCCATCGACGAGCTCATCGAGCCCGGATCGCTGCTCGACATCGACGCCGTCCGGCAGTGGTTCGCGCTCTTCCACCGCGGGCTGCCCCACGGCCTCTACACCTACCAGCTGCCGCTGGAGGAGGCGCCCGGCGCCCGGTCGAGGGCGTTCGACGAGGAGCTCCTCATGTTCTCGTCCTACAGCTACCTCGGCCTCATCGGCGACCCCCGGATCGATGACGCGGTCCATGACGCCGTGGAGCGCTACGGCACCTCCACCGGCGGCGTCCGGCTCCTCACCGGCACGCTCGATCTGCACCACGAGCTCGAGGACGAGCTGGCCGCGTTCCTGGGCGTGGACGCCGCCGCCGTCTTCAGCTCCGGCTACGACGCCAACGTGGGCGTCATCACGTCGCTGTTCGGGCCCGGCGACTGGGCGATCCTCGACCGCTACGCCCACGCCAGCATCCAGGACGGGTGCCGGATGGCCGGTCTCGACGTGCGACCGTTCCGCCACAACGACCTGGACGACCTGGAGCGGCGGCTGAGGCAGGCCGACCACAAGGGCGCCGAGCGGGTCCTCATCGCCGTGGACGGCGTCTTCAGCATGGATGGCGACCAGGCGCCACTCGCCGAGATCGTGGAGCTCAAGGAGCGGTATGGCGCGTTCCTCCTGGTCGACGAGGCCCACGCCCTCGGCGCGATCGGCGAGACGGGCCGCGGCACCTGCGAGGCCCAGGGCGTCGACCCCCATCGGATCGACATCCTCACGGGCTCGCTCTCCAAGGGCATCCCTTCGTCCGGCGGGTTCGTGGCCGGCGCCCGGGACCTGAAGATCTACGTCCAGCACGGCTCGGCGCCCTATATCTTCAGCGCCGCCCTCACGCCCGCCAACGCCGCGGCTGCCCTGGCCGGGATCCGCACGCTCCACGACGACCCGAGCATCATGAAGCGGCTCCGTCGCAACACCGCGATCCTGCAGGATGGGATCCGGGAGCGTGGCCTCGACTCCGGCCACAGCCAGTCACCGGTCGTCCCCGTCATCCTCGGAGACGAGTTCCGGGCCTACCGCTGGGCCCGCGGCATGCTCGACGACGGCGTCTTCGTCTCGGCCGTCGTCTACCCCGCCGTCGCCCGCGGCATGGCCCGCCTCCGGCTCTGCGCCACCGCCGCCCACGAACCCGAGCAGTTCGACGTCCTGTTCGAGGCCATCGACCGGAGGATGGGAGAAGAGTAAGAGTGCAAGAGTGCAAGAGTGCAAGAGTGCAAGATGCAAGATGCAAGAGGGTAAGAGGTAAGAGGCGAGAGGACAGGACCGGAGGGGGTGGGGTGCAGCAGCGCGGGTGAGGGGCAGGGGTG
>JAWVYT010000089.1:0-7459 GCA_033722595.1 Longimicrobiales bacterium | reverse complement strand
CGCCCGGACCCGTACCGCCACGACTGGCAGCCCGGGGACCCGTACGGCGAGATCTTCACCGGGTGGTCGTACCCGCCCACCGACTACGGGAAGTGGGAGGAGCTGGTCTACCGGTGGGTCCGGCACTCGGTGGAGCGGTACGGCCGCGAGGAGGTCGAGAGCTGGTGGTGGGGCGTGTGGAACGAGCCCGACATCCCGTACTGGCAGGGCACGTTCGAGGAGTACCTGAAGCTGTACGACCACGCGGCCGCCGGCGTGAAGCGCGCGCTCCCCACGGCGCGGGTGGGCGGGCCCCACGTGACGCCGCCGAACCCGGAGCGGACGCAGCGCTACCTGCGGGACTTCATCGAGCACACGATCCGGGGGACGAACCACGCGACGGGCGAGACCGGCTCGCCGCTGGACTACGTCGGGTTCCACGCCAAGGGCGCGCCCCGGGTCATGGACGACGGGCACGTCCGGATGGGCGTCGGGACCCACCTCCGGGCCATCGCGAACGGGTTCTCCATCGTGCGCGAGTTCCCGGAGCTGGACGGGATCCCGGTCATTATCGGGGAGTCCGACCCCGAGGGGTGCGCCGCCTGCCCGGAGACGACGAACCCGGAGAACGCGTATCGGAACGGGACCCTGTACTCGAGCTACACCGCCGAGCAGCTCGCGCGGACCTACCAGCTGGCCGACAGCCTCGACGTGAACCTGATCGGCTCGGTCACCTGGGCGTTCCAGTTCGAGGACCAGCCGATCTTCTACGGGTTCCGGAGCCTGGCCAGCGGGGGCGTCGACAAGCCGGTGGTCAACGTCTTCCGGATGCTCGGGCTCATGTCCGGACACCGGGTGGCCGCCCCGAGCACGGGCGGGATCCCGCTCCGCGAGGTCATGTGGGAGGGCGTGCGAGGCCAGGCGGATGTCGCGGCGCTCGCCGCCCGCGACGACCGCTCCGCGACCGTCCTGGTCTGGCACTACCACGACCACGACCGGCCGGCCGACGCGGCCGCGGTGGAGCTCGCTATCGACGGGCTGCCGGAGGGGCCGCTGACGCTGACCCACTACCGGGTCGACGGGCGGCACGGCAACGCGTACGCGCTGTGGCAGGCCATGGGCTCGCCCCGGCCGCCGACGCCGGTCCAGCGGGCGGAGCTCATGCACGCCGGACAGCTGGCCATGCTCGAGCCGCCGGCGACGGTGCCGGCCGAGAACGGGCGCGTGGAGCTCGCGTTCGACCTGCCGCGGCAGGGGGTCTCGCTGGTCCGGATCGCGTGGTAGCTTTCGCCGGAGACAGGGGAAATCGACACAGGAGCGACGCACACGATGCGAACGAAGAACATCGCCCGACCTTTCCTCGCCGTGGTCGCCGCGGCCGTGGCCGCGTGCGGCACCGCGACGCAGACGCCGCCCATCGACTACACGGAGCCGCCGGAAGGCACGTTCACGAACCCGCTGAACCAGAGCGGGCCGGACCCGTGGATGACGTACTACGACGGGAGCTACTACCTGGCGGCGACCACGTGGGGCGGCCCCGGGGTGGGGCTGACCATGCGGAAGGCGCCGACCATCGAGGCGCTCAAGGAGGCCGAGCCCGTCCAGATCTACCAGGACTCGACGGCCGACCGGTGCTGCAACTACTGGGCGCCCGAGTTCTTCCTGCTGGACGGCCCCGACGGGCCCCGCTGGTACGGCTACTTCACGGGCGGCGCCGCGGGCGATGACTTCGTGAACACGCAGTACTCGCTGGTCATCGAGAGCGAGGGCCTCGACCCGATGGGGCCGTACACGTACAAGGGCAAGCTGGTGGAGCGGAACTCGCTGGACGCGACCGTCTTGGAGATCCGCGACACGCTCTACGCCGTCTACAGCGTATGGAACGCCACCCAGGACCTGGCCATCAAGCGGATGTCGAGCCCCTGGGAGACGGTGGGCCCTGAGGTCGTGATCTCGCGACCCACCCACGCCTGGGAGCGGCAGGAGGGGACGGTCAACGAAGGCCCGTTCGCCATCCGGAACGACGCTGGGGAGACGTTCCTGATCTATGCGGCCAGCGCGTGCTGGGGGCCGAACTACAAGCTCGGACGGCTGGACTACGTCGGCGGCGACCCCGTGAGCACCGACGCGTGGGAGAAGCACGCCGAGCCCGTCTTCGAGCGCGAGGACGCCCACGACGTCTACGGGCCCGGCCACGCCACCTTCTTCACCTCGCCGGACGGGACCGAGGAGTGGATGGCCTACCACGCCAACGACGAGCCGACCGACGGCTGCGACATGGGCCGCACGCCCCGGATCCAGCCGTACACCTGGAACGACGACGGCACGCCGGACTTCGGCGTGCCCGTGGCGCCGTGGACGCCGCTGGAGCCGCCCGCGGGCGAGCCGGAGCCGCAGGGCTGAGCCGCGGGCCCGGGCCGAACCGGGCCCCGGAGCCGAGCCGCACCGAGCCGAAGGGACACCCATGAATGGAGCCAGCCGAGCCATGAAGGCCAACCGAACGCTGATCCTCACGCTGCTGACCGCGGCTCTCGCCGGGTGCGGCGCCCCCGGACCGGCCTCGCCGGCCCCGGCGCCCGTCTCCTTCGAGCGGGAGGGCGCGCCGTTCTGGGAGGACCCGTCGATCTTCCGGATCGGGACGGAGGCGCCCCGGGCCTCCTACGTGCCGTTCGACCGGGAGGCCGACGCCCGGGAGCACCCCAACGACGCGGACGCATCGCCGTTCGTGGTGAGCCTGAACGGCGCCTGGCGGTTCCACTGGGTCCCGAAGCCGGCCGACCGGCCGGTGGGGTTCCACCGGCCCGAGTACGACGTGAGCGGCTGGGACGAGATCCCGGTTCCGTCGAGCTGGGAGCGGGAGGGGTACGGGATCCCGATCTACACGAACGTGAAGTACCCGTTCGCGCCGGAGGACCCGGACCCGCCGCACATCCCCCACGACGACAACCCGGTGGGCTCGTACCGCACGACGTTCACGGTCCCCGCGGCGTGGGACGGCCGGGAGGTCTTCCTCCACTTCGGCGGCGTGAGCTCGGCGTACTACCTGTGGGTCAACGGCGAGCCGGTCGGCTACAACCAGGGCAGCAAGACGCCGGCGGAGTTCCGGGTCACGCCGTACCTGGTCGAGGGCGAGAACGTGGTGGCGTTGGAGGTCTACCGGTGGAGCGACGGGAGCTACATCGAGGACCAGGACAAGTGGCGGCTGAGCGGGATCCACCGCGACGTCCACCTCTTCTCCCGACCCCGCGTCCACGTCCGGGACTTCTTCGCCCGGACGGGGCTCGAGAACGGCTACACCGACGGCACCCTCGACCTGGAGGTCGACCTCCGCAGCCTGGGCGGCGAGCCCGGGCCGTACACCGTCCACTACACGCTGCACGACGGCGACGCGGTGGCGGCCACCGACTCGGCCACGGTCCGGGTCCGTACCGACTCCGCCGAGGTCCGGTTCGCGGCGACGCTGCCGGACGTGCGCCGGTGGTCGGCCGAGACGCCGGAGCTGTACGACCTGGTGATCGCGCTCCGGGACGGCGACGGCGCGCTCGTGGAGGCGGTGGGCGCGACCATCGGGTTCCGCTCGGTGGAGATCCGCGACGCGCAGCTGCGGGTGAACGGCGTGCCGGTCTACCTGAAGGGCGTGAACCTGCACGAGCACCATCCGGTCACGGGCCACGTGGTGGACGAGGCCACCATGCGGCGGGACGTGGAGGCCATGCAGCGGCACAACGTGAACGCCGTGCGTACGTCCCACTACCCGCAGCCGGAGCGGTGGTACGAGCTGGCCAACGAGTACGGCCTCTATCTCGTGGACGAGGCCAACATCGAGAGCCACGGGATCGGCTACGCGAAGGACGCCACGCTGGCCGACAAGCCCGAGTGGGGCCCCCAGCACCTGGACCGGACGATCCGGATGGTGGAGCGGGACAAGAACCACCCGTCGATCATCATCTGGTCGCTGGGCAACGAGGCCGGCGACGGCCGGAACATGCTGGCGAACTACGAGTGGATCCACGCCCGGGACGGCTCCCGACCCGTCCAGTACGAAGGTCACACCCAGGGCATCACGGGCGTGATCGACCGGCACACCGACCTGGTGGTGCCGATGTACTGGCGGCCCTGGGACCTGAAGGAGTACGCCCGGTCGAACCCCGATCGGCCGCTGATCCTGTGCGAGTACGCCCACGCCATGGGCAACAGCGTCGGCAACCTGCAGGACTACTGGGACGTGATCGAGGCTCACCCTGTCCTCCAGGGCGGGTTCATCTGGGACTGGGTGGACCAGGGGCTCACGAAGACCACGCCCGACGGCGAGGAGTACTGGGCCTACGGCGGCGACTTCGGTCCGCCGGGCACGCCCAGCGACGCCAACTTCTGCATCAACGGGCTGGTCTACCCGGACCGGGGGACCACGCCCAAGCTCGAGGAGGTGAAGCGGGTCTACCAGTACGTGAAGCTGGAGCCGGCGGCTGCGGACGGACGCGTGGTGGTCCGCAACGGGTACGGCTTCACGAGCCTCGACGCCTTCGAGCTGCGCTGGGCCGTGACCGGTGACGGGGCCCCGGTCGATCGCGGGACCGCGACGCTCCCGGCCGTGGCCCCCGGCGACAGCGCGGTCCTCGACCTCGGCTACACGCTGCCGGAGCCGGAGCCCGGCCGGGAGTATTTCCTGGACCTGAGCGTCCGGTCGCTCGCGTCCCGGGGCATGGTCCCCGCCGGGCACGAGGTGGCCGCCGCCCAGCTCCCGCTCCCGGTCTCGGCGCCCGCGGTCGCGATCGCGACGGACGACATGCCCCGCCTGGCCATCGACCGGTCGCCCGACTCCGTCCGGGTCTCGGGCGAAGGCTTCGACGTGGGCTTCGACCTCCGGGACGGGACGCTGTCCTCGCTCCGGTTCCGCGGCGAGGAGCTGATCCTGCGACCGCCCATGCCCAACTTCTGGCGCGCGCCCATCGACAACGACTGGGGCAACGGGCTGCCGCGGCGGGCGCTGCCGTGGCGACACGCGGGCACGACCCGCGAGCTGGCAGACGCGCGGGTGATCCGGGAGGCGCCCGGCGTGGTCCGGGTCCGGTTCGACTACGTGCTGCTGGACCACGAGGGCGACCCGGCGGCCGACTACACCAGTGTGTACACCGTCCTCGGCAGCGGCGACGTGCTGGTGGCGAACACGTTCGCCAAGCGGTCGCCGGAGCTGCCGGAGCTGCCGCGGATGGGGATGAGCCTGCAGCTGCCGGTGTCGTTCGACAGCATGACGTGGCTGGGCCGCGGCCCGCATGAGAACTACTGGGACCGGAGGACCGCCGCCGACGTGGGGCGGTACAGCGGGACGGTCGCGGAGCAGTACGTCCCGTACATCCGGCCGCAGGAGAACGGGTACAAGACCGACGTCCGGTGGGTGGCGTTGACCCGGGGCGACGAGGTCGGGCTCCTGGCCGTGGGGATGCCGCACCTGGGCGTCAGCGCGCACCACAACGTGCTCGAGGACTTCGAGACGCCGGAGGCCGGGTTCGTGGGGCACAACGACCGGTGGCGTGCCCGGAACCGGCACACGGTCGACGTGGTGCCCCGGGACCTGGTGTCGCTGAACCTGGACTACCGGCAGATGGGCGTGGGCGGCGACAACTCCTGGGGCGCCATGACCCACGACGAGTACCGGCTCCTGGAGCCGCGCTACTCCTATGCGTTCCGGCTCCGGGCCTTCGACCCGGCCGCCGAGGAGCCGGGGACGCTGGCCCGACGGGCGATCGACATCGACCCGTTCGCGGGGAACGGGGGCGCCCACACCGGCGCCGACGAGGCGGGGCAGGGGACGCCATGAGGGCCGGGCCCGCGCCCGCGCGAACACGCGCCCGAGGACCGCGCGATCTCCTCGCCGCGCTCCTGGCGCTGCTCCTCGCCGGGCCGGCCGCCGGGCAGGACCACCCGCCCACGACGTGGGTGGCCGACAACGGCAACGGGACGTACTCGAACCCGCTCTTCTTCGAGGAGTTCTCCGACCCGGACGTGATCCGCGTCGGCGACGAGTACTTCCTGACCGGGACCACGATGCACACCGTCCCCGGGCTGCCGGTGCTCCGGTCGAAGGACCTGGTGAACTGGGAGCTGGCCAGCTACGCGCTGGAGCGACTGGAGCTGGACCCGTCGTTCGGACTCGAGGGAGGGGAGCAGTACGGTCAGGGGATCTGGGCGCCGGTCATCCGGCACCACGACGGGACGTTCTACATCTTCTCGAACGTCAACGGCTTCGGGACCCAGGTCTACCGGTCCGAGTCGCCCGAGGGGCCGTGGGAGCACAACACCATCGAGACCACGCTGTACGACCTCTCCGTCCTCTTCGATGACGACGGGACGATCTACGCAGTCCACAGGGCCGATGACGGCGTGATCCTGGAGGAGCTGAACGAGGACATCACGGCTGTAATGCCCGGCACCCGGCGTGTCCTCATGCCCCGGGACGCGCTGGGCGAGGGCTACAAGCTCTACAGGATCGACGGGACGTACTACCTGATCAGCGCGATCCCCGGCGCCCACACGCCGCTGGTGGGGGCGAAGGCGCCGACCCTGGACGGCCCCTGGGCCTACGACACACTGGCTGCCGGGGCCCACCTGGGGGTCCATACCGGCAACGCGTTGCGCGTGCGACGGGGCGTTGACCGAGAGCCCGTGTTCGAGGTGGTGGAGCGGGATCCGAACACGGGCGGCGGACTCACGCTGCACCAGGGCGCCATCGTGGACACGCCCGGGGGCGAGTGGTGGTCGATCATCATGCAGGATCACCGCTCGCTGGGCCGGGTCTCCGCGCTGGTCCCGGTCACCTGGCAGGACGGCTGGCCCTACCTGGGGCTGGCCGGCAACCTCCGGAACCCGCCGCGGCTCTGGGTGAAGCCGGAGACGGGCCACGAGCAGGAGCCGGCGCCGCTCTTCGTCCGCGATGACGACTTCGACGGCGGCGAGCTGAACCCGATCTGGCAGTGGAACCACAACCCGGTGGACGGGAAGTGGTCGGTCACGGAGGAGCCGGGCGTGCTGCGGCTGCACTCGCTCCCCGCGCCGAGCTTCTGGTGGGCGAGGAACACGCTCACGCAGCGGGCCGCGGGTCCCGTGTCCACGGCCACGGTGGCGGTGGACGCGGCCGGCATGGAGCCGGGCGATGTCGCCGGGCTGGCGCTGCTGAACCGGCCGTACGCCTGGATCGGGCTCGTCCGGACCGACACGGGCCTCGTCATGCGTCAGCACGATCAGCTCACGGGCACCGTGACCGACGCGCCGGTGGCCGGCCACCGGTTCTGGCTTCGCGCCGACGCGGATTACGAGACGGAGGTGGCGGAGCTGACCTGGAGCTCCGATGCCGTCGCCTTCGAGCGTCTCGGCGACCCCTTCACCCTGGTCTACCAGCTCGTGACGTTCCAGGGGATCCGGTACAGCCTCTTCCACTTCAACACCCGGGAGCGGGAGGGCGGCCACGTCGATTTCGACGACT
>JAWVYT010000088.1:0-7465 GCA_033722595.1 Longimicrobiales bacterium | reverse complement strand
GGCTCCGCTACAGCGTATTCGCGCTGCCGGAGGAGCCGATGATGCGACGGCTCGCTGAAGACCGCCTCGGCTACTTCCTGAGCGCGCAGCGGAACTACTCCATCGACCACAGCCCGGACCCGTACGTCCGGTACGTGAACCGGTGGCGGCTCGAGAAGGCCGACCCGGACGCCGAGCTCTCGGAGCCGGTCGAGCCCATCGTCTTCTACGTCGACCGGAGCGTCCCGGCGGAGTATCGTCGGTACGTGGCGGAGGGGATCGAGGCGTGGAACAAGGGCTTCGAGGCCGCCGGGTTCCGGAACGCCATCGTGGCCATGGACCCGCCGGACGACTCCACCTGGAGCGCTGAGGACGTACGCTACTCCACCGTCCGGTGGACGGCGGCCCACGAGATGGGCTACGCCATCGGGCCGAGCCAGGTCGATCCCCGGAGCGGCGAGATCCTGAACGCGGATATCCTGATCTCGTCCACGTTCGTCACGGGCTGGACCAACGAGTGGAACGAGTTCGTGGCCGATGCCGCGCTGGCCGAGCGCTACCCGGAGGCCGGCTACTTCGGGGGGCTGTGGGGTCGGCTGATGGCGGCGGAGTCGCTGGCTCGCGAGCTGCCGGCGCACCAGCGCGAGCGGCTCTGCGTGGCGGCCCTGGGTCGCGCCCACCAGATCGGGTTCCAGCACGCGGTGCTGGCGGCCACGGGCGTGATCGCGGGGAACGAGCCGCTGCCCGAGGACTACCTCGGGACGGCGATCCGGGACCTGGTCATGCACGAGGTCGGCCATACGCTCGGGCTGCGACACAACTTCAAGGCGTCCGCGGCGGTCCCTTACGACCGCCTGAACGATGAGGCGTTCACGCGGGAGAACGGCGTCTACGTCTCCGTGATGGACTACGCGCCGACGAACATCAACCCGGACCGGTCCGAGCAGGGCCACTACCTCAATCCGGAGATCGGCGCCTACGACGTCTGGGTCATCCAGTACGGCTACATGCCGGTGCCGGGCGCGGAGACGCCGGAGGACGAGCAGCCGGTCCTGGATGAGCTGGCCGCGCGGGCGTCCACGGACCCGCTGCTGACCTACAACACGGACGAGGACACGCACCTGGGCCCGCTCGCGCTCGACCCGCTCAGCAATACCTACGATCTGAGCGCGGAGCCCATGGCGTACGCCCGGTCGCGGGCGGAGCTGGTGGAGATCGTCAAGCCGGAGATGGAGGCGCGGCTCATCGATCAGGGCGAGGGCTGGCAGCGGCTCCGCAGCGCGGTGCCCGGGCTGATCTTCGAGCGGTACGGCTCGCTCGTCCCCGTGACCAAGGCCGTAGGCGGGATGTACTTCCACCGGGACCACAAGGGCCAGCCGGAGGCCCGCCTGCCCTTCGAGCCGGTGGCCGCGGCCGATCAGCGCGACGCGCTGGCGTTCATCATCGAGGAGGCGTTCGCACCCGGCGCGTTCGCCTTCGAGGCGGAGACGCTGAACAAGCTCCCGCCGGACCGCTGGGGCGACTGGTCGGGCTCGTTCTTCACGGCGCCCATCGACTACCCGATCCACGGCACGATCGCGGCGGTCCAGGGCTCGCTGCTGAACATGCTGATGCACAACGGCCGGCTGATCCGGATGATCGACAACGAGGTCCGGATGATGGACGCCGAACCGTACACGGTCGCGGACCTGTTCGGCACGCTGACCGATGGGATCTGGACGGAGGCCGGCTGGAGCGGGCGACGGGCCACGAACGTGGACTCGTACCGCCGCAACCTGCAGCGGATCTACGTCACGCAGCTGATCGACAAGGCGCTGGATCGGGTGAGCGGTCAGCGGAGCAGCTTCAACCCGTCGACGCCGGAGGACGCCCGGTCGCTGGCGCGGTACGAGCTGCAGCGGCTGTCGGACCGGCTCGGTCAGGTCATGGACGCCGGCAGCCTGAACCGGGTGACCCGGGCGCACTTCGCCGAGACGAAGGTCCGGATCGACCAGGCGCTGGAGGCCGACCTGGTCATCGAGAGCAGCTGACCAGCGGGACCGGAGCCGCTCGGGTCCCACCGCGAGCGACGCCGTCGTCGGTTTCGGCCGACGGCGGCGTCGTGCGTTATTTCCCACCCCGTATGGGGTCGGCCCGGCTGGCGGGACGGACCCCGGCGCTGTATTCCTAACGTCGACTTGCCGCCCGGCCCCGCAGATCGACCCGACGGCCCGTTCACGTCGACAGGAGAGCTGCATGCAACCCGACGGAGACGCCCGGCCGCAGGCCGAGCGCCCTGAGCCCGATCGAGCGATGGAGATGCCCGGTGCCGGCGTCGGAACCGGGGAGCCCGGCCCCGCCACGTCGCACGCGGATATCGAGGGACACCACCGACTGGAGCCCTGGTCCGATCGGGAGGAGACCCACGTCGTCCCGGAGATCCTCAGGCTCGCGGAGGAGATCGTGGCGGTGGGATCCGGGACCGTGGTCCGGACGGGGCGACTGGCGCAGAGCAAGTGGCTGGTGGTGTTGACGGACCGGCGGCTCCTCTGCATCAAGGGTCGGTCGGAAGAGAGCCGGAAGGTGATCGACATGCCGGTCAGTCAGGTCCGCGAGGCGGAGGCCAAGGGCCTGATCCGGAAGACGCTCACGCTGGACACCGGCTACGGCGCGCTGCGGATCAGCGGCATGAAGAAGGATGTGGCGGCAGAGCTGGTGGAAGCGCTCCGGTCTCTGATGGAGGGGTTCGAGGACGGCGTCCCGGCGAGGCGGGTCGCGCCCCGGGCTGAGCCGTCGAACGCCGACCCCGCGGAGCACGCCGGCCCCGAGGAACCGACCGTCGATCCTCCGGACTCCACGGCCCAGGAGCTGGAGACCCTGCAGCGGACCGTGGCCGACCTGACCGGAAGGGTGACCGAGCTGACGGAGCGGGTGGCGTTCCTCGAGGAGCTGGTGCGCTCAAATGTGGCGTTGGCCGAGCCCGGGGACACGCCATGAGGACGCTTCGTACGCTGATCCCGGTTCTGGCAGCCGCTCTGATGGCGGCCGGCTGCGGGCCTGCGGACCCGCCGGACGCGCCGGATGCGCCGGACCGGCCCGGCGAGGCCGATGCGGTGATCGAATGGGGGCTGGTGATGCACGGCGGCGCGGGGACCATCACCCGGGACGCGATGACGCCGGAGCTGGAGGCCGACTACCGGGCCACGATGACCGAGGCGATGGAGGCCGGCCACTCGATCCTCGCCGACGGCGGCGGCGCTCTGGACGCCGTGATCGCCACCATCCGGATCCTGGAGGACTCGCCCCTGTTCAACGCCGGCCGGGGCGCCGTGTTCACCGCCGAGGGGACCCATTCCCTGGACGCGAGCATCATGAGCGGCGCCACGGGCAACGCCGGCGCCGTGGCGGGCGTGACCACGATCCGGAACCCCATCGAGCTGGCGCGTCTCGTCATGGACTCGAGCGTTCACGTACTGCTCGCCGGCGATGGCGCGGAAGCGTTCGCCGCCCTTCACGGCGTCGAGACAGTGGACCAGGAGTACTTCTACACGGAGCGGCGGTGGCGGCAGCTCGAGGAGGCCCGGGCCGAGGAATCGGCCGAGGCCGAGCGGAGCACGGTGGGGGTGGTCGCGCTCGACCGCTCGGGCGTCCTGGCGGCAGGGACGTCGACCGGCGGGACGACCAACAAGAAGTGGGGCCGGATCGGCGACTCGCCGATCATCGGCGCGGGGACGTACGCCGACGAGGGCTGCGCCGTGAGCAGCACCGGCACCGGCGAGTACTTCATCCGGAACGTCGTCGCGTACGATATCTGCGCTCGGACGCGGTACACCGACTACACGCTGGCCCAGGCGGCCCACGCCATGATCATGGAGCAGCTGGAAGCGCAGGCGCCGGACCTCGGCGGCATCATCGCCATGGACGGGGAGGGTCGTGTGGTCACCAGCTTCAATACGCCCGGGATGTACCGCGGCTGGATCGGCCCGGACGGACGGGCCGAGACCGCGATCTACCGGTAGGCGCCGTATCCCGGAAGGGACGGGCGGACCCAGGCACCCCGAACCCGGACTCGAATATTCTCCGAGCGTCGCTCATCCTGCGCCTCTATCGCCAGACGCTGACCGCGCCGTGGCGGTCGGGACGACTATCGCCGCGCCGCGCTGCGGTCCTGGTGGTCTTCATCCCCGTCTTCCTCCTGGTCCAGACCGTCCATTGGGTGTGCCTGCTGCTCGATGACCTCCTGTTCCCCGCGTACCGGCGGGCCGAGGTGGAGGCGCCGCTCTTCGTGGTGGGGATTCCCCGGAGCGGCACGACGTTCCTGCACCGGGTGCTCGCCCGGGATCCGCGGTTCACCACGCCCCGGCTCTGGGAGCTGGTCCTGGCGCCGTCCATCGTCCAGCGGAAGGCGGTCCGGATGCTGGGCCGGATCGACGGCTGGGTGGGCCGGCCGCTGGGCCGGCTGGTGCGCCGCATGGAAGGCCGTCTCTTCCGGGCGCTGGACGACGTGCATCCCGTCACGCTCGACGCGCCCGAGGAGGACTACTTCGCGCTGCTCCCGGCCTTCGCCTGCTTTCTCCTGGTGCTCCCGTTCCCCGGCCACCCCGCGGTCTGGGAGCTGGCCCGGTTCGATGAGCTGCCCGAGGCCACGCGGCGACGCGTCATGGCGTTCTACCGGTCGATCCTACAGCGTCACGTCTTCGTCCACGGACAGCGGACCGTGTTGAGCAAGAACCCGTCGTTCAGCCCCATGATCCGGTCGCTGAGGCAGGAGTTCCCCGACGCCCGCTTCGTCTTCTGCGTGCGCGACCCGCTGGAGGCCGTGCCCTCGCTGATCAGCTCCCTCCGGGGTGGCGCGGCCTTCTTCGGCTGGGACCCGACGGCCGCCGAGCACACCGATCGGTTCCTGGAGATGCTCCGTTACTACACGGAGCACGCGCTGGATACGCTGCCGGGTTGGCCGGCGGAGGTCCGGGCCTTCGTCCCCATGGCCGAGCTGACGGAAGACGTGCGGCGCGGGGTGGTGGCGCTGTATGAGCGGTTCGGGTGGACCCCGACGGCGGGGTTCCGGGCCGCCCTGGCCGAGGAGCACGAGCGGTCGCGGCGGTACACGAGCGGCCACCGCTACGCCCTCGAGGAGGTCGGGCTGACGGCGGGCGAGATCCGAGCGCGGCTGCACCGAATGATCCGTCACTTCGACTACGGCGCCCCTGAGCCGGAGGCCGTCGGTGGCTGAGGACGCGAGGGCCCCGACGCTCGAGCAGCTCCGTGTCGTGGTGCTCTCCGACGCGCTCCCGTCACGGAACGGCGTCGGTACGTACTACGACGACCTGGTGGAGCACCTCCGGGACCACGTGGGTCACGTCGAGCTGGTCACGCCCGAGCCGTGTGAGGACACCGGCCAGCCGGCGGGCTGGACCCTGCCCATGCCCGGGGACCCGACGCAGAAGCTGCCGGTCCCGTCCCTCACGGAGCTGTGGCCGTCCATCGCCCGGCTCGATCCCCACGTCGTGGTCTCCGCCACCCCCGGGCTGTACGGGCTCCTGGGGCTCGGGATGGCCACCCGGCTCCGGGTCCGGCTCTGCTTCGCGTACCACTCGGAGTACGGGAAGATGATCGGGATGTACTACGAGACGTGGGTGGGCCGCGTCTACCAGCAGGTGCTGAAGCTGCTCGACCTGCTGATGTTCAAGACGAGCGCCGTCGTGGTGGCCCACAACGCCGCTCTGGTGGAGGCGGTCCGGGAGAACGGCGCCGAGGACGTCCGGCTGGTCGGGACGCCGATCCCCAAGAGCTTCCTGGAGCCGCCCGTGCCCCTGGGCGACGCGATCCGGTCCGTCGCATACGTCGGCCGGCTCGCCCCGGAGAAGGAGGTGGACACGGTGCTGGACGCCGCCCGCGCGCTGCCCCATATCACGTTCCGGATCGCCGGGGACGGCCCGCTCCGCGACCGTGTGGAATCGCTGGCCCGGTCGCGGGAAAACGTCGAGTATCTGGGCTGGCTCGAGCGGGACGATGTCCGCCGGCTGCTGGACCACAGCGACCTGCTGGTCCTCCCGTCCCGGCTCGAGACGTTCGGTACGGCGGCGCTGGAGGCCATGGCCCGGCAGCGGATGGTCCTGGTCAGTCACCAGTGCGGGATCGTCCACTGGGACGAGCTGGCGGAGGGCCTCTTCCGGATCGAGGCGGGCGAGTCGGTGACCGACGCGCTCCGCCGGATCGAGGCCACACCGGTCGCCGAGTGGCAGGCCCGGGCCCGGCGCGCCCGCGCGGCCGCCGAGAGCATCAACCGGATCACGATCGACCACTGGCTCGAGACCATCGAGCAGCTGGCCGGCACCGATCCCGCGGCTGCATGACCCGACGGGCCATTGTCACGCTCCACGACGTGGCGCCCGCGACGCTCGAGGCCTGTCTGGAGGTGCTCCACGTGCTCGACGGCAAGGGCGTCGATCCCGTCACCCTGCTGGTGGTGCCCGGGACGGGGTGGTCGGGGTCCCGGCTGGACGTGCTGCGCACGCTGGCCGAGCGTCATCCGCTGGCAGGGCACGGCTGGTCGCACCGGGCGCCGCCACCGACCACGACCTACCACCGGGTCCACGGGGCCGTCCTCTCCCGGGCGGAGGGCGAGCACCTTTCCAGGGACCGGACGGAGCTGCTGGGCCGGGTCCAGCGGTGCGCCCACTGGTTCGAGCAGGTCGGGCTGGGGACGCCGGACACCTATGTCCCGCCGGCGTGGGCCCTCGGCCGCCTCACCCGATCCGACCTGCGCGCGCTGCCCTTCCGCTACTGGGAGACGCTGACGGGGATCCGCGACGCCCGGACCGGCACGTTTCGCGTCCTGCCGCTGGTCGGCTACCAGGCCGACACGCGGCTCCGGGCCTGGGGACTACGGGGCCTCAACGCCTTCAACCGGGCCGTCGCCGTCGGTACCCGGCGACCGCTCCGCATCGCCATCCACCCGCAGGACCTCCGGCTCCGACTCGCCGATGAGCTGCTCCGGCTCCTGGACGGGGAGTGGGAGTACCTGGCCGTGCCCCACGCCGCGGGGCCGGGGGCGGAACACGGCGTGCCCGGTGGTGTCTCCTGAGCCATGACCACGACCATCATCATCGCGATCATCCTCGGCGCCTTCGCCGGCGCCGCGCCCGGCCCGTACACCACCATGGTCATCGGGACCTCGCTCCAGCGCGGGTTCCGGGAGGGATTCAAGCTGGCGCTCGTGCCGCTGGTCACCGACATCATCCCGCTCTTCCTGACCGTCTTCATCCTGGACCAGCTGAACTGGACGGCGCTGACGCTCCTGGGCATCACCGGCGGGACCCTGATCGGGATGGTGGGCGTCCGGTTCATCCGCCACAACGGCCCGCCCGCCCTCGAGGGCGATGCGCCGTTCCAGGCCGCCACGTTCGGCCACGCCGCAGCGTCCACGTTCTTCTCTCCCAGCCCGTGGATGTTCTGGCTGGTCCTGGCCGGGCCGCTGACGCTCCGGGCCCTGGAGCGGAGCGTT
>JAWVYT010000087.1:0-7539 GCA_033722595.1 Longimicrobiales bacterium | reverse complement strand
CGGGTTCGGGACCACGATCTCCACCTCGAAGGTCCGGTTGTCCCGGTCCACGGCGGAGCCCACGAAGTCGACCCGCCCGTCGTACTCCCGACCGGCCAGGGCATCCACGTTCACCACCACCCCGGCGCCGCTCTCGATGTCCGGCGCGTACCGCTCCGGCACGCCGGCCACCACCTCCACCGTGTCCACGTCCAGCAGCCGCGCCACCGGCGCACCGGGACTGACCATGGTCCCGACCTCGACCATCCGGTCGTCGAGCACGCCGGCCACCGGCGCCCGGACCCACGTCCGGGCGAGACGCTCCCGGAGGACCTGCGCGTTGGCTGCGGCGGTCCGGGCGTTGTACTTGGCCTGCAGGTACTGGATCTCCGTGCCCACGGAGTCCTGCTCCCAGAGCCGCTTCTGGCGCTGCCACTGCTCCTCCGCAAGCGCCGCCTGGCTCTCCGCCTGGTCCAGCTGCGCCCGGAGCACGTCGTCATCCAGCTTCACCAGCGCCTGCCCGGCCGCCACGGCCTCACCCTTCGCCGCCAGCAGCCGCTCCACGACGCCGCCCTCCTCCGCCGACACCGTGACGTCCCGCTCGGCTTCCACCGTGCCCACGACCCGCACGAAGTGCGTGAAGTCCTGGGGTTGGACCTCCGCCACCTCCACGTTGATCGTGCGCACGGCCTGCTCGGCCGTCTGCGGCACCTCGGCGCCGCCGGCCTCGCCACAGCCCGCGAGCAGCAGCCCGGCCACCACGAGGCCCGTCATCGCTCCGATACGCTGTCTCATCATCGCTTCCCGCCTCAATTCTGGAGGGCGACCGCGTCGCCCCCGTCCACCATGGGCACCATCCCAATGGCCGCGTCGAGCCGGGCCTGGGTGGTGAGATAGTCGTACACCGCCTGCGCGTAGTTGAACTCGCTCTGCCGGAGCGCCAGCTCCGCGTCCGTGACCTGCAGCTGGCTGCCGGTCCCGGCCTGGTACTGGGAGCGGGCGATCTCGTACCCGCGGGTCGCCTGCTGCACCGCGCGACGCTGCGCCGTCACCCTGTCATACGATTCCAGCGCCTGGTCCTTCAGTGTCCGGACCTCGTTCTCCGCCTGGTCCCGCGCCAGCTCGAGCTGGGCGTCCACCTGCTCCACCACCGCGCCGAGCCGGCTGACCCGGGCCGGCCGCTGGAGCCCCGAGAAGATCGGCACGCTGACCTCCACACCCACCGACCGGGTCTCGAAGCTGTTGTCGCCGAAGAACGTCGGGCTCCCGTTGCCCTGGCCGTTCACCGTCCACGTCCCGAAGAGCGTGATCTGCGGCAGGTAGCGCGTGATCTCGACCTTCCGCTCCGTCTGCCGCAGGTCCTTCGTCAGGGCCAGCTGCTGGATGTCCGAGCGGCGCTGCATCGCGATCTGCAGGACCTCCTCCACCGGCAGCGTCTCCGCCACGACCGCACGGCCCAGCATCAGGTCCGTCGTCGACCCCTCCACCGCCACCGGCTCCCGACCGGGCAGCGCCGGGAGCTCGACCGTCAGCAGTGAGCCCGCCAGCGTCACGCCGTCCAGCGACTCCTCGCCCATGGCTACCGCCAGCGTCCGCTTCGACGCCGACAGCGCGTTCTCCGCACGGGCGACGGTCGGCTGCAGGTTCGTCAGCTCCACCTCGAAGCGCAGGACCTCGTAGTCCGAGGCCAGCCCCGCCCGGTTCAGCTTCCGGGTCTCGTCCAGGACCAGCGCGACCCGGTCCAGGCTCTTCCGGTTCAGCCGGAGCTGCTCCTGCGCCAGGAGCACGTCGTAGTAGCGGAGCCGCGCCTCGGTGGCCACCTGCTGGGCCTGGCCCCGCAGCGACTCCTGCTGCAGCGCCTCGAACCGGCCCGCCGCGCTCACACCGAGGAACGCCGCCGCGTTGAACAGCGGCTGGTCCGCACGGGCCTGCGCGAACCACGAGTTGTCCGACCCCGACTGCACCGGCACCACCTCGCCCTCCTCCGCGTCCGGGTCGAGGAACCGGGCCGGGAGGAAGAACTGCGGCAGCTTCAGGTTCCGCGTGTAGCTCGCGTTGAAATTCACCGTCGGCATGACGCTGCCCCACGCCTCCCGGGCCTGGTCCCGCGCCGCCTCGAGCTGCCACCGGGCGTTCTCCAGCTGGCGGTTCGACTCGAGGCTCGTCGACACTGCCTCCTGCAGCGTCAGCACGCCCCCCGACGGCGGCTCCGACTCTTGGCCGACCGCCGGAGCCGTCCCCGCCACGAGCACGAGCACCAGCAGCCCGACAGGACGACGCCACGCCCGGACCGCAGCCCGGACGACGCGAGCTGCGCCCCGCAACGTTCCCTTCGGCCTATGCATCGGTCCCCCCGGCCCGCGGGAGCCAGCCCTGACCGATCGCCTCCATGGCGTTCTCGACCAGCTCCATGAACTCCTCGTGACTGCCGACCCGGTCCCCCAGGTGACCGCTCAGGTACAGCGACGTGAGACCGTGGATCAGCCCCCACCCGACCACCGCCGCACGCTCCGGGTCGTCCACCGCCAACTCGCCCGCCTCCACCGCGCGACGGAGCAGCTCCGGGCCCCGGGTCTTCGACGCCTCCGGCGAGATCTCCAGGTCGGGGTCCGGAGCCTCCGGGCACCCCTCCAGGTGCGCCACCTGCGGCATCTTGAAGATCGCCCGGAAGTAGCCCGTGTTCTCCAGCGCGAACCGGGCGTAGCCGCGACCCGTCGCCGCGTAATGATCCAGCGGACCCGCGCCGGCCGGCAGCTTCTCCACCTCCCGCTCCATGGACGCGCCCAGCCGCTTGAACCCCTCCTCCATCACGCTGCGCAGCAGCTCGTCCTTGTCCTGGAAGTGCTGGTAGATCGTGCCCGGCGAATGCCCGATCCGTACGCCCAGCGCACGCATCGACAGGGCGTCCAGACCCTCCTCGCCCACGATGTCCCGGGCCGCCTCCACGATCCGCTCCCGCAGATCCTCCCGCTGTGTCTCTCGCTCCGCCACGCTCATCTCATCCGCTCTCGGTCACGTACTCCCCGACTTACCGTTGAACAGTGTTCAGGCTGCCGGGTCTGAACGGTGTTCAGGGCCCCGAGTCTAAACGGTGTTCAACACGGCGTCAAGGGCACTACGCCGGCCGGCGTGCGGGAGTTTCAGAGGTGTGGCCGGGCGTCCAGTCGACGGGACCCCGCGGGCCGGCGGTCTACGCGCCGACGAGCGCGGCCGCGTCGTCTGGGTCGGTGGGCAGCGCGGCGGAGAGGACGTCGGCGCCGTCGTCGGTGACCAGGACGTCGTCCTCGATCCGGATCCCGAGGCCCCGGAGCGCGGCGGGCGCGGCGGGGTCGATGTCGGCGATGTAGAGCCCGGGCTCGACGGTGAGGACCATCCCGGGCTCCAGGGTCCGGGGCCGTCCGTCGCGCGCGTAGGTCCCCACGTCGTGGACATCGAGGCCCAGCCAGTGGGAGGTGTTGTGGGGGAAGTAGCGTTTCCAGCGGCCCTCGTCCTGGCGCAGCTCGGCGGGGTCGCCGTCGAGGAGTCCGAGGTCGACCATGGCGGCGATGAGGACGTCGAGCGCCGCGTCGTGGACATCACGGACGGGAGCGCCCGGTGCAACGGCGTCGGTGGCGGCCCGGTGTGCGTCCAGCACGGCAATGTAGGCGTCGCGGGCCGGCCCTTCGAGCCGACCGTTCACCGGCACGGTACGGGTGAGGTCTGCGTTGTAGATGCGGTGCCGGGCGCCGGCGTCCAGGAGGAGCAGATCGCCGTTCTCCATGACCCGGTCGTTGGCCGTATAGTGGAGGTAGGTTGCGTTCGGGCCGGACGCGGCGATGGTGGCGAACGCGGGCCCGTCGGCGCCGGCGCGCCGAAACGCGCTTTCCGCCGCGGCCTCCACCACCCATTCGCCTACACCGGGGGCCACGGCCCCCAGCGCCGCCTCGAACCCGGCCACCGTGATCGCCACCGCGTCCCGGATCGCCTCGACCTCGCCGGGATCCTTGACGAGCCGCATCGGGTCGAGGATCAGGCCGGGATCCACGAGCGCTGCGGGGCCGCGGCCCGAGCGCTGCCTCGCCGTCCGGGCCCCGCCCAGGATGTCGAGGACCAGGTGGTCCACGTGGCCGGCCCCCGCGCCGACGCGGAAGTGGATCCGGTCCACGTCCTTCAGCAGCGTCGGCAGCCGCTCGTCCAGCTCGTCGATGGGGTACGCCCCGTCGGCCCCGATCCGCTCGCCCGCGGCGGCCACGTCCTCCCGGGGCCCGGTCCAGAGCTCGCGCTGCGGGTCGCGGTCGCGGACGAAGAGGGTGAACGGCTCGTCGGCCCCGGGCGCCAGGACCGCCACCGCCTCCGGCTCCGTGTACCCGGTCAGGTACCAGAGGTCGGGATCGACGATGTAGCGCAGCTCGATATCCCGGCCCACCACGATCTCCGGCGCGGCCGGGAGGACCATGGCGGCCTGCTCATCGAGCGCGTCCAGGACGCGGCGGCGGCGGGTGGCGAACGGCTCTCGCGTGGGGGTGGTCATGGTCGACATTGTACGGCGGCCGCGATCGCCTCGACAACGTGGGCGGCGTGCACGCGCCGGGTCAGCCCTTCAGGACCCCGAGCGGCCGCAGCCGGGCCACCTTCCGCCCGATGCCGGCGGCGTCCACGACGTCCACGACGTTGGCCACGTCCTTGTACGCCTCGGGGATCTCCTCGGCCACGGTCCCGAACGACGACGCCCGGACCTCGATCCCCCGATCGCCGAACTCGCGGCGCAGATCCCGGCCTTTGGCGGTCTTCTTGGCCTGCCGGCGGCTCATGCGCCGGCCCGCGCCGTGGCAGGTGGAGCCGAAGGTCTCGTCGTAGGCGCCGTCGGTGCCCAGGAGCACGTAGGAGTAGCGCCCCATGTCGCCCGGGATGAACACGGGCTGGCCGAGATCGCGGTACGCGGCGGGCAGCTCGGGATGGCGGGGCGGGAAGGCCCGCGTGGCGCCCTTCCGGTGGACGCACAGGCGTCGCTCCCGGCCGTCCACCTCGTGGGTCTCCCACTTGGCGATGTTGTGGGCCACGTCGTAGACCAGGCCGATCCCCAGCTCCTCCCACGGCCGGTCGAGCACGGCGCTGAACGCCTCGCGCACGCGGTACGACATCATCTGCCGGTTGGCGAACGCGTAGTTGGCCGCTGCGCTCATGGCGCCCATGTACCGGTCGGCCTCCGGTGAGTCCAGCGGCGCGCACACGAGCTGCTTGTCGGGCAGATCGATCTCCTCCCGCTCCACCACGTCCATCATGGTATCGATGGAGTCGTCGCAGACCTGGTAGCCGAGGCCGCGGGAGCCGGAATGGATGAAGACGGTGACGGTGTCGGCCTCGAGCCCGAGCCGCTCTGCGGCGCCGTCGTCGTAGACCTCGTCGACGTAGCCGAGCTCGATGAAATGGTTGCCGGAGCCCACGGTGCCGAGCTGGTCGCGGCCCCGCTGGATGGCGCGGTCGCTGACCTGGTCGGGGTCGGCGCCATCGATCCGCCCGCCGGCCTCGGTGTGGGCCAGGTCGCTTTCGGTGGCGTAGCCCTCGTCCAGCGTCCACTCCGCGCCCCGCTCCAGCACGGCCCGGATCTGGTCCGGCGAGAGCTTGAACCGGTCGTAGCCCTGCCCGACGCCCGCCGGGATCTTCTCGTAGAACCGGTCCATGAGGCGACCCAGCCGGTCCCGCACGTCGTCGGCGGAGAGCTTCGTCCGGAGCAGCCGCACGCCGCAGTTGATGTCGTAGCCCACACCGCCGGGGCTCACCACACCGCCCTCGTCGGGGTCGAACGCGGCCACGCCACCGATGGGGAACCCGTAGCCCCAGTGGATGTCGGGCATCCCGATGGAGCGCCCCACGATCCCGGGCAGGTGGGCGACGTTGGCCACCTGCTGCACCGCCTCGTCGCCCCGGATGTCCTCCATCAGCGTCTCGCTGGCGAAGACCAGGCCGTCCACGCGCATCCCGCCCTGCTTCGGGACCCGCCACCGGTACTCGTCGATCCGCTCGACACTCAGCTCCGCCACCGTCTCCTCCTCTGCTCGTTGCGTGCCCGGGCGCCCGGCCCGCTACACATCGAAGATCACGCGGGCCTCCCACTCGCCGGCTGTCCGCTCGACACCCAGCTCGTGGTACGTCACGCCCTTGATCTCCCGTACGGCGGGCGCCGACGGCTCCGTCTGGACCCGGGCCTCCAGGACCGCCTCGCCCAGCCGGTCGAACGTGGCCCGGGCGTAGTCGGCGTGACGGGTCTCGTGGAGGAAGAGGAGCTCCTTCAGCCAGTCGGCCAGGAGCCGGGCGACGTCGTCGGCCTCCAGCTCCACGCGACGGACCTCGACGCCCGCGGGCCCCTCGACGCCCGATCCCGTCGCATCGCCGGCGTCGGCCGCGTCGGGGTCGACCTCCTCGTCGTCACGACCCTGGAGGAGCATCAGCATCCCCACCGCGGCCCGATGGAAGAGCAGCTCCAGGGACGGGGCCCGGACATCGATCCCCACGTCGGCCGTGTGGTCCAGGAACGTGATCCCTTCGGCCCCCGTCCTGGCGCTCACAGCGGCTCCGGCTCGTCCCAGGTTTCGCCCCAGAACCGCTCTTCCTCGGCGGCGGCCTCGTCCAGGTCCAGCGGCTCGTCGACCTCGAGGCGGCCGCTCGCCTCGATCTGGCGGATGGCGCCGTCGGTCAGCTCACGGTCCCGGAGCTGCCGGAGCCGATGCCGCACCCCGAGCCACGCCCCGGCCACGAGCAGGGCGCCGACGGCGAAGAGCCATCCGATCACGCCTCGATGGCCTCCCGGCCCCCGGGCTCCTTCTCCGCCTCACGCTTGCACTCGATGCAGAGCTTGGCCCAGGGGACCATCTCGAGCCGCTCCACACCGATCTCGGTCCCGCAGTTCTCACATATGCCGAACTCTTCGGGCTTCCGGTACAGGAGTCGCAGCGACGCGTCGATCTCCAGCAGCTGCTCGCCCTCCTGATGGGCCAGGAGGAGCTCCTTCTCCTCCTCCATCGTGTCGGTGCCCTCGTCGGCCATGTGCAGGGGGTACTTCGTCAGGTCGTCGTCGCCCACCTCGAGCCGCTCCTGGAAGCGCTCGTCGATCTCCGCCAGGATCTCGATCCGCTCCCGGCGCTCCTCCAGCAGCCGCTCCTCGATCCGCTCCAGCTCCGCTTTCTTCATGGTCTCCTCGGTTGTGCCACGTTGGGCCACCCCACCAGGGCAACTTGCGTTCCTGCGGGACAGGGCGGGCTCCGGCCCCGGGGCTCCTCAGCCGGGGATCGTGTCCGCCGCCGGCTCGGGCATCAGGAACTCCGGGATCGGGAGGCGTGCCCGGCGGGTCGCCTCGAATGTCCCATCCCCGTCCGCGTCCCAGCTCTCCCGCTCCACGACGCCATCGGCATCGAGGTCGTAGAGCCGTTTCCGAACGAGGCCGCCGTACTCCAGCTCCAGGACCCGGCCGCCGTCCGCCGTGAGCCGGAGCGCGCTGACCAGCTCCATCGGGCGCTGGGGCTCGCCGCACCGGCTCTGCCGGCGGCCCGCGAGCCGGAGCGGTCCCACGTCCGGGGACGCGCG
>JAWVYT010000086.1:0-7584 GCA_033722595.1 Longimicrobiales bacterium | reverse complement strand
GTGGTGGACGTCATCGCCGGGATCGACGGCTATGTCGACAAGGTGATGAAGGCCACCGGATAGTCGCCGGCGGCTCGGGGCCCACCCCCGTCCTTCGAGCCGGGACACCCGCACGCAGGTCCTCCCGACGACTCCGCTGCCCGGGCCGGCGCCGGCAGACGTACCCCTATCGGCTGACGTGGGCTTCCGTCAGCTCAAGCTCATCGGCGATCCCGCGCATGGCGTCGATGACGTTCCGGATGTGCTCCGACAGCTCGACGCCGATGAGCTCGGCGCCCCGCCGGACATCGTCGCGGTCCACGCCCGCGGCGAAGCTCGAGTCCTTCATCTTCTTCTTCACCGACTTCGGCTTCATGTCGTCGATCCCCGTGGGTCGGACCAGCGCGGTGGCGGTGACCAGCCCCGTGATCTCGTCGCACGCGACCAGGTGGCGGTCCAGCGGGGTCTCGGGCTCGACACCGGTGAAGTCGCTGCGGTGCGCCAGGATCGCGTGGACCACCGCGTCCGGGTAGCCCCGCTCCCTCAGCTCCTCCACGGCCTTGAGCGGGTGCTCCTCCGGATACTTCTCCCAGTCCAGGTCGTGCAGCAGCCCCGCGAGCCCCCAGAGGTCCTCGTCGGCGCCCTCCTCCCGGGCGTAGAAGCGCACGGCAGCCTCTACCGCGTACATGTGCTTCCGCAGGTTCTCGTTCTCGACCCACTCCTCCAGCAGCTTCACCGCCTCGTCACGCGTCGGCATCGGTATCTCCCCTTCGTGTGCTCCCGCTCCGTTCCGGTCCCTGCGGCAAGCTACGCCCCGGCCGGGACGGGGACAAAGCCCGACGCCCGGCCCACCCGAAACGAAAGCCGGGCGCGACGACACCGCCGCGCCCGGCCCTTCCGTTCTCGTGCCTCGGAGCTCGGTCCTGGCGTCAGACCGTCTGTGCCGCGTGGCGCCCTTCGTAGACCTCCTCGACCAGCTTCGCGTTGAAGGCGGGCAGGTCGTCCGGGCTCCGGCTCGTGACGAGGCCGCTGTCCACGACGACCTCCTCGTCGACCCATAGGGCGCCGGCGTTCTCCAGATCGGTCCGGATCGAGTGGTACGACGTCATCCGCCGGCCCTCGACCACGTCGGCCTCCACCAGCAGCCACGGGCCGTGGCAGATGGCCGCCACCGGCTTGTGCGCGTCGAAGAACGCCCGGGCGAAGGCCACCGCGTCATCGTTGGCCCGGAGGTTGTCGGGGTTCATCTGGCCGCCCGGCAGGACCAGCGCGTCGTAGTCGGACTCGCTGGCCTCGGTCAGCGGGACATCCACGTCGAACCGGTCGCCCCACTCGCCGTGCTGCCAGCCCTTCACCTGCCCGTCCTCGGGCGAGACGATGTGCGTCTCGGCGCCGGCCGCCTCCAGCGCCTTCTTCGGCTCCGTCAGCTCGACCTGCTCGAACCCGTGGGCGACCAGCAGGGCTACCTTCTTCCCGTCGAGATCGTATTCGGCCATGGTCTATCCGTCCTTTCCATCCGCGATTCCCGGTTCCGTCACTCGGGGTTGAAAAGGAGCAAGGACCATGCGATCGACTCGGTCCTACCGCCCGAACGTGGCCAGCGTCTCCTGCAGCTCCGCGGGCCGGGACACCGGCGGCGCGCAGCTCGTCCCGACGCAGACGTACGCCCGGGGCGCGTCCCCTGTGAGCATGGCCGCGACGGGCTCCGGCAGCCGGTCGGTGTCGACCGCGCCGGGCCGGTATCGGCGGACGACCGTGGTCGGCCGGTAGCCTTCCAGCGCGGCCCGGAGCAGCGCGCCCTCCTCCTCGACGATGACGACCGTCGTGACCGGCTTCACGACCCAGCGCAGCGCCTGGAAGAACGTCCCCGCGTTGGGCGCGAACCGGGGCGCGGAGCCCGCGTAGACCCGGAGCAGGTCCCGGGCCGCCGTCGTCATCGTCTCGTCGTGGTCCAGGGCCCCGAGGCGCGCCATGGTCATCGCCATCACCGCCGTGGGGGATGGCTCCGGGGCGTCGGTCACCTCGAGCCGGCCGGTCGCCAGCACATCGGCCTCCGCGTCGGCCGCTTCCGGCCGATCGGTCAGCCCGCCGGACGGGTGGCCGAACCGGCGGCGGACCACCGCCACGAGCGACCGCGCGCGCTCGAGCCACGCGGGGTCCTGGCTCCACTCGAAGGCGTCCACGGCGGCGGCGGCCACGTAGGCCTGGTCCACCAGCTGGGGCACCCCCTCCTCATCGCCCGGGCGGTGGGCGACGCCCTGCCCGTCGACCCACGCCTCGTCCCAGACGCGGCGCAGCGCCCGGAGTCCCGCTTCCCCGGCGCCCTCCGTCCCCAGGTGCCGGGCGGCCGCCAGGTGCCCCGCGGCCACCAGCGCGACCCAGCCGCTGAACAGCGTCGTGTCGACGTACGGCCGCGGCCGCGCGTCCCTCGCGGCCTTCAGCGCCTCCGCCGCCGCCTCCAGCGCCGCCGCGACCTCCGCCTCGTCCCGGTCCAGCGCCGCCGCGACCTCCCCGACCGACATGGCGCGGAAGAGGACGTGGCGCTCCGGATCCTGGTGCATGGCGCCGTTCGCGTCCCGGACGCCCCAGCGCAGGATCGCGGCCTCCGCGTCGTCGCCCAGCGCGTCCCGGACCTCGGCCTCGGTCCACGTCCAGTAGTCGCCGTCGTCGTCGAACCCGATGTCGGCGTCCTGCGAGGCCGGGAACCCGCCGGCCTCGACCAGCTCCGGCGCCACGTCCCGGTAGTATGCCACGATCCCGGCGGCCGCGTCGGCGAGATCCGGCCGATCCAGCGCCGCGGCCGTGCGGGCCAACAGCTGGAGGAGCGGCCCGTTGTCGTACGCCATCTTCTCGAAGTGGGGGATGATCCACCGGGGGTCGGTGGAGTAGCGGTGGAACCCGCCGCCCAGCTGGTCGTACACGCCGCCGCCGGTCATGGCCGTGAGCGTCTCCGTCACCATCCCCCGGGCCAGCTCCGACCGCTCGTCGAGCCACGCGTCCAGAAGCAGCCCGAGCCCGCCCGCGTTCGGGAACTTGGGCGCCTGCCCGAACCCGCCGTGCCGGGCGTCGTAGACCTTCGCCAGGGAGTCGATTGCGCCATCGAGGAGCCCCGGCTTCAGCTCGCCCTCCACCGCCTCGCCGACCAGCACGGCCTGGACCCGCTCCGTCACGGCGTCGGCGATGTCCCGGACCTTCCCGGGGTCCTCCCGCCAGACCCGGGCTACTTCCTCCAGCACCTGCCGGAACGACGGCCGGCCCTGCATGGCCCGGGGCGGGAAGTACGTGCCACCGTGGAAGACCTCGCCGGCCGGGGTCAGCCACGCCGTCAGCGGCCACCCGCCCTGCCCCGACAGCGACTGCACCGCCCGCTGGTACCGGGCGTCCACGTCGGGCCGCTCATCCCGATCCACCTTGACGGGGACGTACAGCTCGTTGATCAGCGCGGCCGTCTCGGGGTCCTCGTAGCTCTCCCGGTCCATGACATGGCACCAGTGGCACCAGACGGCGCCGATGTCCAGGAGGATCGGCCGATCCTCCTCCCGGGCCCGGCGGAACGCCTCCTCCCCCCACGGCAGCCAGTCCACGGGCTGTCCTGCGCCGTGCCGGAGGAACGGGCTCGGCGATTCGGAGAGCGGCGAGTCGGGTCGGGGATCATCGGTCATGCGTGGTCCGGGTCTCGGGTCGCGTCGGGTGTGTCCGTCTCGGGCGCGTCGGCGCCGCCCGCGGCGGTGCGGAGGGCCTCGCGGAGGCCCGTCATTTCGTTCCAGGCCCACTCGGCCGTCCGGGTCCTGGGATAGGTCTCGACCAGACGGGCCAGCTCCGGAAGCGCTTTCGCCGGCTCGCTCACTGGCCCTTCATACAGCTCCACCAGCTCCCGGGCGATCGTGATGTCCTCGCCGGGCTCCAGCCGCGGCACGGCCCGGGCGCGCAGCAGCCACTCCACCGCGCGGTCGGGTTCGTCGAGCCCGTCCCGCAGCACCTCCGCGCCCCGGATCAGCGGCTCGGGGTCGGCCGGGTTCTCCACGGCGGCCTGCTCGTACGCGGCGAGGGCCTGGTCCCAGTGGCCGCGGACCGCGTGCATCCGGGCGATCGAGTACTCCCGCTTCGTCCCGGTGTCCCCACCGCCGTAGATGCGCGCGGCGAGCTCGCCGGTGGTCTCGATGACCAGGGCGGAGACGCCGTACCCGGCCACACCGGCGATGACGCCGATGATCAGGATGACGTCGAAGCGACCCGTGAACATCCCGATGACGATCCCGGCGCCCGCGCCCACGACACCGGCCAGGAGACCGATGGGGATGGCGCGGATCCACCGGGACTCCATACGGCCCGTCGACTCGGACACGACGCCTCCTCGGCTGGTTCGGGGGGTCAGCCCACATCCGCGCTGGGGCAGAGATCCACGAGGACGCACTCGCTGCACAGCGGCGTCGGCGCCTTGCAGACCGCCCGCCCGTGAAAGATGAAGAGGTGCGGCAGGTCGGTCCAGGCGTCCTCGGGGACCAGCTCCATGAGGTCCTGCTCGATCTTTTCCGGCGTGGTCTCCTTCGTCAGCCCGAGCCGGCCCGAGATCCGCTTCACGTGCGTGTCGACCACGACGCCCTCGTCCTTCTCGAAGGCGTTGCCGAGGACCACGTTCGCCGTCTTGCGACCCACACCGCGGAGCTTCGTCAGCTCCTTCATCGTGTCCGGGACCTCCCCACCGTGGTCCTCCACCACGGACTGCGCCATCCCGATCAGGCTCTTCGTCTTCTGTCGATAGAAGCCCGTGGAGTGGATGATCTCCTGCACGTCCTCCGGGTCCGCGTCCGCCAGGTCCTCGGGCGTGGGGTACCGCTCGAACAGATCCGGCGTCACCATGTTCACCCGCTCGTCCGTGCACTGGGCGCTCAGGATCGTGGCGACCAGGAGCTCGTACGGGCTCTCGTGCCGCAGCGACGTGGTGGCGTCGGGATACTCCTCCCAGAGGCGACGGATGACCTCTTCCACCCGCTCCCGCTTCTCCGCCTTCGTCTCACCCACGAACCGCCGGCCCGCGGGCGTCTTCCGGGTCTTCCGGCCGCCGCCCTCGCTCACACAGCTCCTCCGCTCCGTCCGCCGTCGGGCATCACCGCTCAGCCTGCCGCCGGATCCAGCTTCCAGAAGCACAGCGAGGCGAGCTTGAGCACCTCCGCCGCCGTCTCGATGCTGTACAGCGCGTCCATCTCGCCGCCGGGCAGCGTCGTCTCGAAGTCGGGGCCATCGGGCCGGGCGTCCACCTCCGCCCAGTGGTCCTCATCGTCCAGGATCCCCGTGGCGGGGACCACGCTGAACCCGGCCCGGTCCGGGCGGACGCCCAGCACCAGCAGCACGTGCAGCCGGGCCGGCTCGTCTTCCGGCTCCACCCACCGCCAGAAGAACCCGTCCACCGGCTCGGGCGTCAGCCCCGGCGCCGGTTCGGCCCAGATCAGATTGCGCGGGAGCTGGAGGTAGCCCGACGAGGACGGCACGGTCAGCGACCACTCGCCCACGGACGTGACCTCGTCCAGCAGCCACCGGACGCTGTCCTCGTCCACCCGTCGGGTCGGCTTCCGGTCGCGCCAGTAATGGAACGCGTGGTACAGGAGCCGGCCGTACTGCTTCAGCTCCTCCCGGTCCGCCGTGTCGGGCTCGGGCTCGGGCTCTGCGCCTGCGCCCGGCTCCGCCTCCGCGCCCGGCTCCGGCTCTGCGCCCTGCTTCGCCACGCCCTCGGCCGGCTCGTGGTCGTAGCCCGCGTCCTTTCCGGCGGCGATGGCCTGCAGCAGCTGGCCGACGCTGCTCAGGAAGAGGAACCGTTCCGGGTCGTCCAGCGGCTGGTCGCGGGCCTCCGCCTCCTCCTCGATGGGCGGGAACAGCCGGTCGTCGATGGACTCGGCGCCGAAGACGAGCTGGTAGGGATTCTGTCGGGTCTCGGTGGTGTCGCTCATGTCGCCCGCGTGGTCATGCACGGTCTATTCCGCCACCGGCTCGGCGGTCACATCCACATCGACCACCGCGGGAGGCTCCCGCTTCAGCCACCGCGCGAGCTGTCTCCACCAGCGCCGGCGGCGGACCAGGATCACGCATAGCGGCGACTCCGAGTCCACGCCCTCCACCACCTCCAGGAACGTGAAGTCGCCGAGCTCCGGCGGCGTGGGGGCCGTATAGCGCCGGCCGGCCCAGCCGAACGCGACCCGCTCCGGGCGCTCGCCCCGATCGAGCTCGATCTCGATGAAGACGTCGCGCTCCGCCGCGTAGACGCCCGGCGCCACCTCCTCGCCGTACCGGTAGAACTCCGGATCGAACGGCTCGCCCTGGAGCCGCTTGAAGTTCTCGTCCACGGCGTAGTCCACGTCTTCCAGCGCGTCCTCGGCGGCGAGCCACTCGAGGTGGTGGCGGAGCTCGTGGGTCACCGTCTCCCAGATCTCGTACTTCCAGTCGAAGTCCGGGTCCAGCTCGGACAGCCGCCGGAAGGACCCGTAGTACAGCACGAGGACCGATCGGGTCGTCTCCGGGCCGCCCCAGTCCGACGGATAGCTCTCGGTCAGGCACTCGCCCAGCGTGTAGATCTCCGGGAGCGTGGGGTGGGACCGGGCCTCGCGCTCGACCACGAGGCCGTCCACGCCCGACCGGTACTCGTCCGGGATCTCCTCCCAGACCCGGCCGGCCCGACGCTCGAACTCGGAGTAATCCACGGGCTCGCGCGGGGACCCGCCGTCAGGGGATCGAGGGCGGCATCCCGCCCTCGGGCGCCTCGTCCCGGTCGACCTCCGGGTGCGTACGCCGCACCATCCACCGGTTCAGCGCCAGGAAGATCCCGATGGCCACGCCCCACTGCGCCAGCGTGTTCCAGATCCCGTAGCGGCCCCACGGGTCGTCCACGCCGAACTGGCTGATCCACCAGACCACCAGGACGATGGCCTGGACCACGACCAGCCGGATCGCCCAGTCCCACCACCGACCGATCCGGATATCGGCGTGCTCGGTGTTGATGAGCTCCTCCCGGAACCGCGTGACGCCGTACTTCAGGACCGCGACGGCGAAGAAGAGGCCCGAGACCATGAGCCCCACGCCCCAGACCCAGTCCTGATTCTGGAACGTGGCCTGGTTGAGCGCGGACGGGATCCCGAGGCCGAACCCGGCGCCGGCCACGATCATGAGCGCCCGTCGCCGGGCCAGCCCGCCATCGACCAGCACGCGGGTCGCCAGCTCGATCATGGAGATCAGGCTCGACCACGCGGCGAACATGAGCGCCAGGAAGAAGAGCGTCATGAAAAACCGGCCGGCGGGCATGGCGTTGAACAGCTGCGGCACCCAGATGAAGGTGAGCCCTTCGTTCCCCGCGCCCACGATCTCGGTGCTGGCGTCGGGCATGATCGAGAAGACGGTGCACAGCACCAGGATCCCGGCCAGCAGCGACACGCTGTTGTTCCCGAACCCGAGCATGAACGCGTTCAGGGCCGTGTCCTCCTGCCGCCGCATGTAGATCGCGTAGGTGAGGATCAGCCCCCAGCCGGCGCCGGTGTCCCACGCGTTCTGCGTCAGCGCGTTGAGCCAGACCCGATGGTCGGTGAGCCCCTCCCACGTGGGCGTGAACAGGAAGTTCAG
>JAWVYT010000085.1:0-7603 GCA_033722595.1 Longimicrobiales bacterium | reverse complement strand
GCAGGCGGTGTCGCATTTCCGGCAGGCCGAGCCGGACGTGGTGGCGGATGGCGAGCTCCAGGTCGACGCGGCGCTCATCCCGGAGATCGCGGCCAGCAAGGCGCCGGACTCGCCGGTGGCGGGCCAGGCGAACGTGCTGGTCTTCCCGGACCTGGACGCCGGCAACATCGCGTACAAGCTGGTGCAGCGGCTGGCGGGCGCCGAGGCCATCGGCCCGGTGCTCCAGGGGCTGAACCGGCCGTGCAACGACCTGTCACGGGGCGCCACGGTGGCGGACATCGTGGCGGTCGCGAGCCTCACGGCGTTGCAGGCCGGAAGCTGACACGGCACCTTTTTCGCAGCAGGTGGACCATGCACGGACTGACCCGACGACAGAGAGGCTGACAATGGGGTTCGAGGTGAGCAGGGAAGGCGATGTCACGGTCCTGGACGTGGAGGGCCAGCTGATCGTGGGCAACCGCCAGGAGCTGAAGCAGATGGTGCTGGACCGGCTGGAGGAGGGCGAGAAGCGGTTCCTGGTCGATTTCGACAAGACGGGGTACATCGACTCGTCGGGACTCGGCGTCCTGGTGAGTCTGTCGAAGAAGATCCGGGAGCAGGGCGGTGAGCTGCGGCTGGCCAACCTGAACGAGGACCTGCGGACGCTGTTCGAGCTGACGAAGCTGGACACGCTCTTCCAGATCGCCGACAGCCGGGACGAGGCGCTCTCGTCGTTCTAGACGCGGGCCACCGATGGAGCCGCAACACGTCCTGGAGCTGCCCAACGACCTGGGCGCGATCGAGCGGAGCGTCGACTACCTGCTCGAGCGGTGCCGGGACGCGGGCTTCGACGAGCGGCGCCTGCGGCTGAACCTGCGGGTCGGCGTGGCCGAAGCGCTGGCCAACGCCATGATGTACGGCAACGCCCGGGACCCCGCCAAGCACGTCACCCTCGAGGCCTGGATCAGCGGGTCCCGGATCCGGATCCGGATCACGGACGAAGGTGCCGGGTTCAACCCCGACGCGCTGCCCGACCCCACGCTCCCCCAGAACCGGACCCGCACCCACGGCCGGGGCGTCTACCTCATCCAGGAGCTCATGGACGAGGTCACGTTCAACGCCGAGGGCAACTCCATCGAGATGGTCCTGCACGCGGAGGAGGGAGGCTCGTCGCGGACCCGGGAGGCGTCGTGACGGACATCCTCCGCGCGCAGCGGCGCCGGCTCCCGGCCTCCGTGACCCGTCTCGTGGATCGGTACGTCCGGTCCCACGAGGACGCCGAGATCCGGCTCTGGCGGCGGTACGCCGACGGCTGGGAATGCGTGTACCCGGCGTCGGTCTCCGCGGACGGCGGGCCGAAGGCGGAGGACCGGATCGTGCTCGAGGACACGGGCTACGGCGCGCTGGAGCTGGAGCTCGGCGGGGGCGGCGAGCGGGAGGACGCGGCGTTCCTGGCCGCGGCGCTCCGCCAGGTGCTGACCCAGGAGGAGGAGGCCCGGTCGGCCGCCCACGAGCTCAGCGAGCGGTACGAAGAGATCAACCTGCTGTACTCCATAGCGGAGATCCTGGCGTCGTTCCTGTCCATGGAGAAGGCGACCACCCGGATCCTGCAGGAGGTGACCGACGTGCTCGGCGCCCGCCGGGCGGCGCTGTGGGTGCTCGACCCGGCGTTCGACTGCCTGGAGCTGAAGGCGGAGGTCGGCGAGGAGGGGCTCGAGGGGCCGATCCCCATCGACGATCCGACCTCGGTCACGGCCCGGGTCTTCCGGGAACGCCAGCCGGTGAACCTGGAGCAGGGCGACCAGCTGCCGGACGGGCTGCTGCGGGAGCCCCGGCCCCGGGGCGAGGAGCCCTACCTCTCGGTGCCGGTGAACTACACGCCGCCGGACGGCGGCAGCCGGACCGTAGGCGTGATCACGCTGGTCGGCCGACGCACCGACGTACGGTTCAGCGCGGGCGACCTCCGGCTGCTGACGGCCATCGCGAGCCAGGTGGCCGCCGCGCTGGAGACCCAGCGGCTGGTGCAGGAGAGCCTGCGCAGGGAGCGGATGGAGCGGGAGATGGAGCTGGCCCACGACCTCCAGCTCAAGCTGCTCCCGGACGCCGCCCGGTTCGCGCCCGACGCGCGGCTGGCCGCCCGGTGCGTGCCCGCCGACTCCGTGGGTGGCGACCTGTACCACTTGTTCGAGCTGCCGGACGGGTGCCTCGGTGTGGTCATCGCCGACGTCTCGAGCCACGGGTTCTCGGCCGCGCTGATCATGGCGCTGACCATGAGCGCCATCGCGATCTACGCGCAGGAGGCCCGTCAGCCCGGCGAGGCGCTCCGCCGGATCCACGAGTCGCTCATCGATGAGCTGCAGTCCACGGAGATGTACCTGACCATCTTCTTCGGCGTGGCGGACCCGGACAAGGGCGAGCTGACGTGGGCAAACGCGGGGCACCCGCACGCGTTCATGATCCGGGGCGGGGGGACGGCCGAGCGGCTGTCCGCCACCAGCCCGCCGCTGGGCACGTTCACGTTCCCGGCGTACGGCGAGGACTCCGTGCCGTGGGGCGACGCCGGCGACCTCCTCTTCCTCTTCACCGACGGGCTGTCGGACGCGTTCTCGGGCACGTCCGGGATCGCCGGCGAGGACGCGCTGGTGGACGAGGTGACGCGGCTGCGGGACCGGGAGCCCGGCGAGATCCTGGACCGGCTCTTCGAGGCGGCCGAGGAGGCCGGGAACGGGATCCCGCCGGACGACCGGACGGCCGTCCTGCTCCGGAGCTGAGGGCGTGCGGGCCAAGAAGTCGCTGGGCCAGAACTTCCTGGTCGACCCCAACCTGCAGCGGAAGATCGTCGAGGCGGTGGACGCCGGCCCCGACGACACGGTGATCGAGATCGGACCGGGCCACGGCGCGCTCACGGACCTCCTCGCCGAGGCGGCGGGCCGGCTGGTGGCCGTGGAGCTCGACGACCGGCTGGCCGAAGCGCTCGAGCGCCGGTACCGCACCGAGCCGGCCGTGACCATCGTCCACGCCGACATCCTGGAATGGGAGCCCGGTGGCGTGCTGCACGCGGATCGGCTGAAGGTAATCGGCAACATCCCGTACAACATCACGTCCCCGCTGCTCTTCCGGGCGCTGGAATGGCGGCCGCGGCCGGAACGGGTCGTGGTCATGGTCCAGCGCGAGGTGGCCGACCGGATCCTGGCGGAGCCCGGCGAGAAGGCGTACGGCGCGCTGACCGTCGGGCTGCGGGCCGCCGCGGATGTGCGCCGGCTCTTCCACGTGGGGCGGGGCGCGTTCCGTCCCGTGCCGAACGTGGATTCCACGGTGATCGAGATCCGGCCGCGGACGGAGCCGGCCGGGGAGCGCGGGGCGGGGGGCGCCGACACCGTACCAGGGCCGGAGCCCGTGCCACCGGAGACGCTCCGGGCCCTGACCCGGGCGGCGTTCGGGCTCCGACGGAAGCAGCTCCAGAAGATCCTCCGCACCGCGCCCGGCTACGGACTCCCGTCGGAGGCGGCCGAGGCCGTGCTGGCCGAGGTGGATGTCGACCCGCGGGCCCGGCCGGAGACGCTGGCTCCCGACACGTTCGTGGCGCTGGCCGCCGCGCTGGCCCGACGGGGCTATCCCCGGGGCGACGGCCCCGGATGACCGTGCTGGCCGCCGCGCTCGCCGGCCTGGCCCTCGGGGCGCTGGGCGCCGGTCTCTGGGCCCGGCGGGAGAGCCGACGGGCGGAGCGAGAGGCGGAGAAGGCCCGTCGTCGCGTGGAGGAGGCACGCCGGGACCGACAGGCGTTCTTCGACCAGACCACCCACGAGCTCCGGTCGCCCCTGGCGGCGATCCTCGGCTACCAGGAGCTGCTCAGCGACGGGGCGTACGGCGAGCTGGACGAGGAGGTCCGGGACGCGCTCGCCCGGATCGGACGCGCGGCGCGGCACCTCCTGAACCTCATCGAAGGGGTCATGGAGCTCAGCCGCGAGGGCCCGGATGATGACGTCGCGATGGACACCGTGGAGCTCGACGGCCTGGTGGCGGACACGGCCCGGGCGCTCAGGGACCACGCGGCCGACCGGGGGATCCGGGCCGCCGTGACCGTGGGGCCGCTCCCGTCGATCCGCACCGATCGGAACCGCCTCGCCCGGCTCCTGGACCTCGTGACCACCGCCGCGGCACGACGACCGGCCCGCGACACGCTGGCCATGGACGTGGCCTCCGCCGGCGGACAGCTCGTGATGCGGCTGGGACCCACGGGGATCCCCGCGAGCCCGGCCCCGGACACGCCCGCCGAACCCTCCCTCCGTCTGGTCCTGGCCCATCGTCTCGCCCGCCAGATCGGCGGCACCCTCACCGCGGAGCCCGTCGCCGACGGCACCGATCTCGTGCTCCAGGTCCCGGCCTCGGCACCCGAGCCCGGGCTTTGACGGCACCCGGTCCCCGGCAGTATTGTTTGTGAAACGATTCACAAACCCACCCGACACATCCCATGAAGAAGGTGTCCGAGCCGACGATCGGTCGGCTGTCCCTGTACCTGCGACTGCTGGCGGAGCTGAAGGAGACCGGCGTCGCCACGGTATCGAGCGAGGAGCTGGCCGCCCGGAGCGGGACGACGGCGGCGCAGGTCCGGAAGGACCTGTCGCTGTTCGGCACGTTCGGCAAGCGGGGACTGGGGTACGACGTGGAGGAACTGGAGTCGCGGCTGCGGGACATCCTGGGTCTGGAGGAGGAGTGGCCGGTGGCGCTGGTGGGCGCGGGACGGATCGGGGCGGCGCTGTTCGGCTACGAGACGTTCCGTCGGCAGGGGTTCCACATCGAGGCGGTGTTCGACAAGGACCCGGCGAAGGTGGGTCAGAGCTGGAACGGGCTGGAGGTGCAGCCGGACGACGCGATGGAGGAAGTGGTTCGGGACCGGGGGATCGAGATCGCGGTGCTGGCGGTGCCGGCGGGCTCGGCGCAGGCGGTGGTGGATCGTCTGGTGGAGGCGGGGGTGCGGGGGATCCTGAACTTCGCGCCGACGCAGCTCGACGTGCCGTCGGGGGTGGTGGTACGTTCGGTGGACATGGCGCTGGAGATGGAGGGGCTTTCGTACGCGCTGACGCACGAGGGTCGGAGCACGGGCGCGGCGTGAGGGGGGGCTGATGGGCGTACGGGTCACGAGCGAGATCGGCGCGCTGGAGACGGTGGTGTGTCACACGCCGGGTCCGGAGCTGCTGGCGGTGACGCCGAGCACGAAGGAGGACTTCCTCTACGACGACCTGCTGGACCTGGAGGAGGCGGCGAGGGAGCACAGGCGGTTCAGGGCGATCCTCTCGCGGTTCGCGGAGGTCCGCGAGGTGGCGGACCTGCTGGAAGAGGTGATGGAGGTGGAGGAGGCCCGGTCGCTGCTGGTGGAGCGGGTGATGGACGTGACGCACTCGGAGCCGCTGGCGAAGGTGCTGCTGGAGCAGCCGGGCAGCGAGCTGGTGCGGATGTTCATCGAGGGCGTGGTCATCGAGGAGGGCCCGCTGGCCCGGGTCCTGAACGTGGAGAGCTACGCGCTGCCCCCGATCCCGAACCTCTTCTTCACGCGGGACGCGGCGATGGCGGTGGGCGAGGGCGTGATCGTCGGGTCCATGCGTCACAGCGTGCGGTGGACGGAGGAGATCCTGATGCACGCCCTCTTCCGGTACCACCCGGCGCTGTCGAACGCCGGGTTCATCTACGACGGCAGCGAGGAGCGGCGGGCGGGCTACACCATCGAGGGCGGGGACGTGCACGTGCTGCGTCCGGACACGGTGGTGATCGGGGTCTCGCAGCGGTCGAGTCCGGTGGCGTTCGACGCCATCGCGGCCGAGCTGGGCCGGAGCCACGGGATCGAGCACATCCTCGTGGTGGTGCTGCCGAGCGATCGGGCGATGATCCACCTGGACATGGTGTTCACGGTGGTGGACCGGACGCACGCGGTGGTGTTCCCGCCGGCGTTCGTGGGCCCGGACCGGTACGCGGTGCTGTACCGTCGGACGGGGAAGGCGAGCATGCAGGAGATGCCGAACCTGTTCGCGGCGCTCCGGGAGGTCGATCTGCCGCTGGAGCCGATCTTCTGCGGCGGCGAGCGTCGGACGTTCCAGGAGCGGGAGCAGTGGTCGAGCGGGTGCAACTTCGTGGCGGTCCGGCCGGGGGTGGTGCTGGGCTACTCCCGGAACGAGCGGACGTACGTCGAGATGGAGCGGGAGGCGGGGTTCCGGATCGTGGCGGGGGACGACTTCCTGACCGGGGAGGCGGAGCTCGGGGAAGAGGACCGGGCGGTGCTGACGTTCGAGGGCGCGGAGCTGGTGCGGGGCGGGGGCGGGGGGCGGTGCATGACGCTCCCGATCCGCCGGGCGGACATCTGGTGACGGGGCCGGCCGGGTGAGCGGGCCGCCGGAGCACTACCCGGCGCGGGCCGACGAGACGGCGCTGGACGCGCTGGAGTACGCAGTGGTGGACTGCGAGACCACGGGCGGGTCGCCCGCCCGTGGGCACCGGGTCACCGAGATCGCGGCCATCCGCGTGGATCGCGCCGGCCGGGTCCTGGACGAGTTCTCGTCGCTGATCAACCCGTTCCGGTCGATCCCGGCGGGGATCACGCGGATCACCCGCATCCACGACGGCATGGTGGCCGACGCGCCCGCGTTCACCGACGTGGCGCCCCGGGTCCAGGAGGTGCTGGCGGGGGCGGTCTTCGTGGCCCACAACGCGCCGTTCGACCTCCGGTTCGTGGAGTGGGAGATGAGGCGGGGCGACTTCGGGGCGCCGAAGGGGAAGGTCCTGTGCACGGCTCGGCTGGCGCGGAAGGTGATGACGGAGATGCGGAGCCGGTCGCTGGACGCGCTGATCCACCGGTGGAACATCCCGTGCGACCCGCGGCATCGGGCGTACCCGGACGCCCGGGCCACGGTGGACGTGCTGGGCCGGCTGCTCGACCGGGCGGAGGAGCAGGGCGTCGGGACGTGGGCCCAGCTGGACGCGCTCGTGCGGCGCCGGAAGAAGCGGAAGCGGCGCTCATCGCTGCCCCAATCCATGGAGTTTCCCGAATGGGCATGACCGCGAGCATCGACGACCTCCCGCTGGTCCGTACGCGGACGGTGGGCGACCTGACCGTGCACGCCATCGAGGCGGGGCTCCAGCGCCTGGACGGCGGCGCCATGTTCGGCGTGGTCCCGAAGCCGCTGTGGGAGCGGCGGATCGAGGCCGACGACCGGAACCGGATCCCGCTGGCGCTCCGCTGCCTGCTGCTGGAGACGCCCGACGCGCTGGTCCTGATCGACACCGGGATCGGGGACAAGGAGGACGAGAAGTTCGTCGAGATCTACGGGGTCGAGAACGACGGGTCGCCCACGCGGCTGGAGGACGGGATCCGGGCGGCGGGGCACGCGCCGGAGGACGTGGACATCGTGCTGGGCACGCACCTCCATTTCGACCACGCCGGCGGGAACACGCGGCTCGATCCGGACGACCCCGAGGGGCCGCCCCGGCCGGCGTTCCCCGGAGCCCGGTACGTGGTCCAGGAGCGGGAGCTGGCGTTCGCGCACCGGGACAACGAGCGGATCCGGGCGAGCTACATGCCGAAGAACTTCGACCCGGTGAGCGACGCGGGGCTCTGGGACCTGGTGGACGGTGC
>JAWVYT010000084.1:0-7618 GCA_033722595.1 Longimicrobiales bacterium | reverse complement strand
TGGGCTCGCGCCAGCGTCGGCAGGAGCTGCCACGGCGCCAGCGGATTGAACGTCGATCGCGCCTCGGCCACAATCGTCTCGTACTCCCGCAGCGTGGCGACCGTCGCCTTGATCGCACGGCCCGGACCGCCTTCCAGGGTCGAGGCCGCGGTGGCCGCCCGCTGGGAGAGGAGTGTGTCGACCCCTGCGAACAGGGACGGCGTGGGCTCCGCCGGCCCCTGACCGTACCGGCCGAAGGTCGGGTTCCGCCCGATCTCCGGTGGTCCCGCCGGATCCTCGACACGGTCGAGCCCTGTGCGACGCGCGCCCGGATCCAGGCGGCGGCCCTGGTCCTGGCTCCGGTGCAGGCTCCGACTGGCCATGGCGATCTGGTGGTACGAAGCGCCCAGGAGCGGATCGAGCTCGCCGGTGTTCAGCTGAACGTCCGGTGGGCCCTCACCGAACCACGCCGACCGGTAGTACAGCAGCGGCTGGTGGGCCCGGAGCCCGCGCTCGAGCTGACCGGGGAACCGCCCTGGGTCGCCGGCGGCGAGGAACGCTTCCAGGGCCACGATGCCCGATGCCTCGTGCTGGCCGTGGCCGTCCCGCGGCGTCCCGCTCCAGACGCTCGCGATCACGTCCGGCCGGTAGCGCCGGATGATCTCCACCACATCGGCCAGCAGTGTGTCGCGCGGCCAGTGCCGGAACGCCTCCTCGGCACTCTTGGAGTAGCCGTAATCGATGGCCCGGGCGAAGAACTGTTCGCCGCCATCCAGGCGGCGGGCCGCGAGCAGCTCCTCCGTGCGGATCAGGCCGAGGGCGACCCCGAGCTCGGGTCCGATGCCGTTCTGGCCCCCCTCACCGCGCGTGAGTGAGAGGTACGCCGCATCGATCCCGCGGCCCAGGGCGAGAGGCGCGAAGAGGGCGGTGTTCTCGTCGTCGGGGTGGGCCCCGATGTGGAGGACGCGCGCCGTCGTGCCGAGCCTGCGGAGTGCCAGACCGGTGGCGGCCGCGCCGTCGTACCCCCCGGCCGGACGGGCCGCGGACTGTGCTTCGGCGCCGACGGGGCCGAGGAGCCCGAGGACGAGGAGACACGGGAGGATCCGGCGGAAAGACATGCCAAAAGGTAGACCGGGGCCGTGTGGTGTCAATGATGGCGCGTCACGCTCGGGCGCCGCGGCAGAGGCGCGCCGCAGGTGACCTGCACGACCGGCGCACGCGCGGGCCGGGGCGACAAGCCGGCCTCAGCGACCTCCGAGCGCCCGGCGCACCGTGGTCGCCAGCTGTGCGGCGGAGAAGGGTTTCTCTATGAAGAAGACGCCCTCCTCGATCACGCCGCGCTCGGCGATCACGTCCTCGGCATACCCCGACATGAAGAGGATCCCGAGCTCCGGGTAGGTCGCGCTGAGCCGGTCCGCGAGCTCCCGGCCGTTCATCTCGGGCATGATCACGTCCGTGATGAGGAGGTGAATGGCGCCGGCGTGCTCGTCGGCGAGCTCCATGGCCCGCCCGGGCGCGCCGGCCGCCAGGACCCGGTAGCCCCGGCGGGACAGGATCTTCTCCACCAGGCTCAACACGGCGGGCTGGTCCTCGACCACCAGGATCGTCTCGCTCCCCGTGTCCCGGGCCCCAGCGACGGTCGGCCGGCGCTCCGGCGATTGCGCTTCGTCCTGGCACCGGGGCAGGTAGACCTCGAACGTCGTGCCGACGCCCGGCTCGCTGTCGACGGTGAGGAACCCGTCGTTCTGATGGACGATCCCGTACACCGTGGCCAGGCCGAGCCCCGTGCCCTGTCCCGCGGGCTTGGTGGTGAAGAACGGGTCGAAGACCCGGCGGGCTACCGCCTCGTCCATACCCAGGCCGGTGTCGCTGACGGCCAGGACCACGTATTCGCCGGGCTCGGCTTCGGCGTGAGTCGCGCTGCCCTCGTTGCCGATCGTGGCTCCGCGCGTCTCGATGACGACCCGACCGACGCCTTCGATGGCGTCGCGGGCATTCACCAGGAGGTTCGTCAGGACCTGGTCGATCTGGACCGGGTCGATCCGGACGGGTCCGATCCGCGTGGCCGGCTTCCACGCGAGCTCGATGTTCTCGCCGATCAGACGGCGGAGCATCTTGAGCAGGCTCTCGACGGTCTGGTTGAGGTCGAGGATCTCGGGGTTCACGACCTGCTCGCGTGCGAACGCAAGGAGCTGGCGGGTGAGGTCGGCGGAGCTCTCCGCTGCCTGCCGAACCTCGTCCAGCTCGCCGTACAGAGGGTCGTCCTCGCCGAGCTGGTCCTGGACCAGCTCCACGTGACCCAGGATCACCGACAGCATGTTGTTGAAGTCGTGGGCCACGCCCCCGGCCAGACGCCCGACCGATTCCATCTTCTGGGACTGCGCGAGCTGAGCCCGGAGCTCCTCCTCCCGTTGCTGCTGGGCCTGCTCCACGGTGATGTCCTGGATGAAGCCGTGGAGCCGACCGACCCCCCCGGCCTCCATCTGCGGGTAGCCGTGGGCACGGACCTGCCGGGTGGTGCCGTCCGGTCGGACCACTTCGACGTCCAGCTCGTAGGGCTCCCCCGCCTCGATGGCTTGCCGGACGGCGGCCTCGAGCTGCTCCATGTCGTCCGGACCCAGGAACCGCGCGTGCTCCTCGAGGCTCGGAGCGCCCTTTTCCGGATCGAGCTGGAAGATGCGGAACATTTCGTCCGACCAGTTCACGTCGCCGGTGGTGAGGTCGAGCTCCCAGCTGCCGATGTGGGCGATCCGCTCGGTCCTCGCGAGCATCTCCTGCTCCTGGCGTAGCGCCGCCTCGGCCTCCTTCCGGTCCGTGATGTCCCAGGCGAACCCCTCGATCCCGAACGTGCCGTCGGGGTTCGAGCCCGTGACCCGAGCGTTCATCTCGATCCAGATGACGGTTCCATCCCTGCGCGTGGCCTCGTATTCGAAGCCCTCCACGGACCCGTGCTCCCTGAGCAGCGCGAGCAGCGCGTCCCGTCGCTCCGGGCGGAGGTAGAGCTGGCGGCCGAGGTCGGTGTAGTAGGCGACGGTCCTCTCGACGGAGTCGAACCCCAGGATCTCCGCCATGGCCTGGTTCACCGCCAGCGCCTGTCCGTCCGACCGGGTCTGGAAGATCCCCACGGGCGCGGCCTCGAACAGCGTCCGGTATCGGGCCTCGCTGTCTTCCAGGGCGCGGGCGGCCTCGACCCTGCGGGCGACGTCCCGGATCAGGCCGATGAACCCGATGACGCTCCCCTCCGCATCCCGGAGGTAGAAGGCGTTGGTCTCGCCCGGGAACACCTCACCGGACTTCTTCCGGAACCGGACGGTCTCGGCGACCTGTGGATCATCGACGACATCCCTGAGCCGGGCTGACATGCGCTCGTACTCCTCCTCGCTCGCGTACAGGAACGAGGTGGGCTCGCCGATCGCTTCCTGCGTCTCGTAACCGAACAGCTCCACGAAAGCAGGGTTGCAGTCGATGATGGTCCGGTTCGTGTCCGCCACGATGATCGCGTCGCGGATGCTGTTGAACAGGCTCCGGTACTTCTCCTCCCTCGCGGCCAGGACCCGTCGTGCCTGCCGTTCCCGGGTCTGGTCCCGGAAGACCAGGATGACACCACTGATCTGGCCGTCGTCGTCCCGTACCGGCGCGCCACTTTCGGCTACGGGCCGCTCCGTCCCGTCCCGGGCAACCAGGATCGACGACCTGGCGAGCCCCGCGACCCCGCCCTCCCGCAGGATCTCGGCGGCCGGAGCGTCCACCGGCTCGCGCGTGTCTTCCCGGATGACCCGGAACACCTCGCCCAGCGGCTTCCCGGTGGCCTCGTCCTCTGCCCAGCCGGTCAGCTGCTCCGCGACGGGATTCACGAGCTCCACGCGTCCCTCGAGGTCCGTGGCGATCACCGCGTCCCCGATACTCTGCAGCAGGGTGCTGTGACGGTGCTCCGCCCGGGCCCGCTCCCGGTAGTAGATCTTCTCCCGGCGCTGCCACCAGAATCCCAGAGCCACGGCCGTGCCCACGAAGAGCAGTCCCACGATCAGGAGCGTCCAGCCGAGTCGCTGGCGGATGGGTCCGTACACCTCCCCGATGTCGACGCGGGCGACCACGTGCCAGTCCGTCCCGGGCACCGAGCGCAGCGCGGCCACCACCGGCTCGCCCCGGTAATCGATCCCTTCCACGATCCCCTCCGTGCCCAGGATCGCGCGGGCCGCGGGCAGCGACCGACTCGACAGTGGGATCCGGAGGTCGAGCGCGGCGTCGTCGCGGAAACGGAGGTCGTTCAGGAACAGGACGTCATCCCCGTCGCGGCGGACCAGTAGCGTCTCCGCAGTACGGCTCGGCGTGGGCCAGCGCCGGATCGTGGGGTAGAGGTAGGTCTCGGGATCCACACGGATGACGATGGCGCCCCGGGCCGGTCCTCCGGCTCCGACCACCGGAGCCACGACAGTGAGATGGACGGGGCCGCCGGGAGAGTCCCTGCGAAACCCCTCCAGGGTCACCTGTCCGGTCTCCATGACTCTGAGCGCATCGGTCCTGGAATGCTCGGTGTCACGGGCTTGCCGGCCGGTATCGGGTACCGTCAGCCTGGGCAGTCCCGTGGAGTCGAGGACGGAGATCCGCAGGTACTGGAACGTGGCCTGTATGGGCTCCAGCCACGTGCGCAGCTGGCCCGCGGCCCCGGGGCTTCCGCGGTAGAGCGCGTCGTCCACGAGCGCGGCGAAGACCGGGTTGGCGTAGAACGCGCTGGCGTCCCGGATCCGCTCTTCACGCCACGAGGAGATCTGCTCCACCTTCAGGTCGGCCACCGCCAGGAGCTGCTCCTCGACCTCTCGCCGGAAGTTCTCCTCGTACCCGTGGAAGACGAAGTACGCCGGGAGGATGATCATCCCGGCAGCCAGGCCCAGGAGGACGAGGAGCCGGTACACCGGCTTCGGCTGGAGCGCGGTCGGACCCGGCGGCCACACCCCCTGGGCCGCCACGCTCAGGAGGGCGCCCCCGAGAAAGAGGAACCCCAGCGACGTGTTGAGCGCCGGAGGTATGCTACCCGAGCCGTACAGGATCGGCTGACTGAAGACGTAGGCTGCCGTGAGGATCACGGCGATGACCTCCACCGCCACGGCCAGCACGAACGCCGCCTGCGCGCTCCAGCGCCCCTCGGGCAGCACTGCCAGCAGGTACGAGACACCCGCCAGGACGAAGGTCAGCGCGGTGAGCGGCGACATGTGTCCCACCGGCACCCCCCCGACGGTACCGGAGATCGGGAGCCACAGGTGCTCGATCGAGAGCCGGACCCCGGCCGCGGACAGGACCAGGAGTACGGCGGCCACGACGGTCCCCGCCGCGGCCAGCGCCGCCCCGAGCCGCCGCTCCGATCGGGCGGCCGGGGTTCGATTGCGCACGGTCAGCGCCCCGAAGAGCAGGAAGAGGAGGGCGGTGCTCGGCGCCATCGGGACGCGCCCGACCTGCAGCGCCTTGAGGGCTTCGGAGCCCACGGTCCACCCTACCAGCGCCAGCAGCCCCAGAAGTGAGGCCAATACGCCGCTCGCCGTCGCGAGCTGCGACCAGGATCGGGTCGGGTCTCTCGTCGTAGTAGTCACGGCTATCCGTAACGGTTTGGCACGTCACCCGGCGAACGAGCCCGGGCCGATCACCAGGTCTGGAGATCCGGGGTGGACGAATCTCCTGAGGGGGCCCGCGAAGTATACCAAAGATCGATGCCGCCAGCGACCGGTGTCCGGCGGCCTGGAGGTGGGGGAGACCAGAGACTAGAGACTAGAGTCTAGAGGCTAGAGTCTAGAGGCAAGAAATGTAGGGGGGAGGGCTAGGTTGCGGGGACGGGGTCGCCTAGCTCGAGGCGGTCCTTGGTGACCCGGCAGCGGCGGCCGAGGATGCGGACGCCGGCGGCCTTGGCTTCGGCGAGGGCGTCGGCGAAGTCGGGGTCGATGGAGCGGGCGGCCTCGATGCGGTGGGCGTCGTCGCGCTGGAGGACGAAGAGGATCGCCGCGCTCCAGGCCGCGCCGTCGTCGTCGATCCGGCCGGCGACCTCGGCGAGCTCCCGGACGTGACGGGCGCCGCGCGCGGTCACGGCGTCGGGGAACAGCGCGACCTCGTCCTCCACCAGTGTCACGCTCTTAACCTCCAGCGCCAGCTTCCGTTGGGGACCGTAGCCTTCCGCGCGCTCGGCGACCCGATCACTCCCGTCCGTCGTCCCGCCGGCCGACCCGGGCGCGTCGCCGCCGGTGAGCAGGAAGTCGATCCGGGAGGCGCCCAGCGGGAACTCGGCGCGGTCGAGCGACCAGCCGTCGAACTCTTTCAGCGCGTCCTCGGCCAGGGCCCGGTGGATCAGCTTGTTCGGCATGGTGGTGTCCACGGAGACGAGTCCCTGCCCGTCCGGGGTCTCCACGAGCACTGCGGACCAGTCGGTCTTGCGCGTGGGGGAGGCGGCCCAGCGGATCCACACCCGCCTGCCCGGGATCAGCAGCTCCTCCAGTCGACCGGGGTCCGCCAGGTGGACCTCCACGACCCCACCGCCCTGCGGCCCACGGGTCGCACCGCGCGGCAGCTCGCAGCGCAGCAGGAACCGGTTGGGCCGCTCGACGAACCGGGTCTCGGTCAGCGGGCCCTCCAGCGGCACGTGGATCGGGTCGGAGCGCGTCATGGCTGTTACCCTCGCCGCTGTCGACACGACCGTCAATCCCGGCTGTGCGGCCGGTCGAGACCACGGCCAGGGGTACCGCTGAGGCGCCGGGCGAGGGGCGCGGACGCCGGATTCGGGATCATTGCATGTCGTTCCGGCACCGTGTTACCGTGAGGATGCGGTCCATGCCACCCCCCATCCCCCCTGAACAGAGAGGCGACATGACGAAGCTGTACCGGCTCGTGCCCGTACTGGCCCTCATGGCGATGACGGCGTGCGACGGCACGACGACGACGGAAGAGGATCGTCTGGGGACGTTCAACATGACCATCTCCGGCGACATCTCCGCAACGCTCGAGGGCGATGCGGTGTGGGGCGAGACGACCGACCCGGACACCAACGAGACGGTGTGGCTCCTCTGGATGGCGACGCCGGAGGAGGCCACCGACGACTACTTCCTCTGGATCGCGCGGATGGGCAGTCGTCCGGGCTCCGGGAGCTATGCCATCCAGAACATCCAGACGGAGAGCTTCGATCCGGGAGAGATCGGGGCGTTCCTCTCGGGCACGCCGTCGGGCACGTCGATCTCGATGCTCTCGATCAGCGGTACGCTGACCGTGAGCTCGTCGTCCGGCGACAACATGACCGGCACGTTCTCGATCGATCTGGACGGCCAGATCTTCTCGAACAATCAGGCGACGGACGCGGTGGCCACCGTCACGGGCAGCTTCGACGCGCCCAACGGCGTGGTGGACTTCCCGGTCTTCTGATACCCGGTCGGGCTCCGACGCCCGGAGTCAGCGTGCGGGCCGGAGCAGGGCGTCGTACCAGCTGATGGTGCCGGCGCGGATGGTGGCGTGGGACGTGTCGGGAGCGAACCCGTCGGCCCGGGCCACCATCCGCACCCTGCCGGGCGGGACGTTGCAGAACCAGAAGCTCCCGGCGGCCGTGGCCACTCGTGCACGCTCCCAGCGGTCGTCCCCGGAGGTGCCTGCTCCCAGCGAGTCGGTGGCG
>JAWVYT010000083.1:0-7651 GCA_033722595.1 Longimicrobiales bacterium | reverse complement strand
GTACCACGCGACGGTGTCCCGCAACCCCCTGTCCAGGGGAATCGAGGCCTCGAATCCCAGCTCGTCCCGGGCCCTGTCCGTCTCGCACACCCATTCCGCCAGCAGCTCCTTCGCCTTGTCCCGGTCGAAGATGACCGGCCTTCCCGTCACGCGCGAGACCCCTTCCGAGATCGCCGCCGCAACCTTCACGATTGCCGCCGGGACCGGGATCCGGACCCCGCCGCGACCCACCGCCTCACCCACTCGCTCCAGGACCTCCGCCCAGGCGTAAGCCCGGGGCTCCGCCACGTGGTAGACGCCCGAGGCCCGCGCGCCGACCCCAGCCAGCAGGGCCCCGGCCAGGTCGGCTGCGTGGATCATCTGCACCCGCCGATCCGTCGGGCCCACTGCGGGCAGCACGCCGAGGCGGGCCAGCCGGAAGAAGATCAGCAGATCCCGGTCCCCGGGGCCGTAGACCGCCGGCGCCCGGATCACTGCCGCCTCCCGCGTCGTGTCCCGCACGGCCCGCTCGCCGGCCAGCTTGCTCCGGCCGTACGCCGTGAGCGGCCTCGGCTCATCGTCCGGGCGGACCGGCCGATCCCGGGCCGGTCCCACCGCGGCCATCGAGCTGAGGTACACCAGTCGACCGCGGCCCCCGGTCGCCTCCATGGCGGCCACGAGGTTCGCGGTCCCCTGCGCATTGACACGATGGAACGTCGCCTCGTCGAGCGCACGCGTCGCGGCGGCCAGGTGGAGCACGGCGTCCGCGCCGTCCACCGCCCGCCGGAGCGAGGCCTCGTCGCTCAGACTCCCCACCACGGTCTCGAAACCGTGGCGCTCCAGGAGCGAGGTGTCGCTGCTCTCGCGCACGAGAGCCCGCGCCCGCTCACCTCGAGACGCCAGCGTTTCCACTACGTGCGACCCGACGAAGCCGGTCGCTCCGGTGATGAGAAGTTCTGTCACGACGTGCCGTTGAAGGTGGGCGCCCTGTTACGAAAAGGCAATGAGCGGCACTCCGCCCCGCTGGGCCGGTACTTGCACACGGTTTTGGCCGCGGCCAGCATTTCCATTTCCAGACTCGCGGACAGGAGGAGGACCCCGTGGCGCTGCTCGACGATCAGGAGATCCGGGCCCGGCTCGACGACCTGCACGGCTGGACCCGGGAAGGTGACGTGATCCGCAAGACGTACACGCTGGACTCCTTCCCGGAGGCCATCGACTTCGTGAACCGGATCGCGGAGCGGGCGGAGGCCGCGGACCATCACCCGGACATCGACATCCGGTACGACCGGGTCGGGATCGCGCTGTCCACCCACAGCGAGGGCGGTCTCACGGCCAAGGACTTCAAGCTGGCCGGGGCCATCGACGAGGTCCGCTGACCTGCGCCGGCTGCCGGCAGCGGTCACTCCCGGGACCCTGCCAGCAGCCGCTCGATCACGCCGAGCGCGTGCTCGAGCTGCGCCTCCGTGATGGTGAGCGGCGGCGTGAACGCCAGCGCCGGGCCTTCCGGCAGGATGATGATGCCGTCCCGGAGCGCGGCCTCCGCGACCCGGCCCGCCCGGCCCGGGCCGGCCACGGCCAGCGCCCGCATGAGCCCCAGCCCCCGCGTGCCGACGGCCGCGTCGAGCCGGGAGACCAGCGCATCGAGCCGCTCGTCCAGCCATCGGCCCAGCGCGTCCGCCCGGTCCACCAGACCCTGTCGCTCCAGCTCGTCGAGGTGCGCGAGCGCGGCAGCGCACGTGACCGGGTTCCCCAGGAACGTGCTGGTGTGGATCGCCTCGCCTTCCGACGCCGGCCAGGCGTCCATGACCCCCGGCCGACCGATCAGCGCGCTCAGCGGCAGCCCGCCGGCCAGCGACTTGCCGACCACCAGGAGGTCCGGCACCACATCCCAGTGCTCGCACGCGAACCACCGACCGGTTCGGCCGAAGCCGGTGTAGACCTCGTCCAGGATCAGGACCGTCTCCATCTCGTCACAGAGCGCCCTAAGCTGCGGCAGGAAGTCCGGTGGCGGCACGATGATTCCGCCCCGTCCCTGGACGGGCTCCACGATGACCGCGCCCACCGGGTGAGGGCCGTGACCGGAGGAACGGATCGCGTCGCGGACCGTGTCCAACGCGCGGGCCGCCGATCCGTGCGGGCCGGGCTGACCGGTCGAGTCGCTGGGGAACGGCGCGAAGCGGACGCCCTCGAAGAGCTGGGCCCGGAAGGGGTCCCGGAACCTGGGTCCGGAGGTGACTCCCAGAGCGCCGTAGCCGAGCCCGTGGTAGCCGCCCCGGAACGCCACGATACCGGGTCGACCGGTGGCCAGGACGGCCGTCTTGAGGGCGGACTCGACCGCATCGCTGCCGTTGGCGGAGAGGACCGAGACCGAGAGCTCGCCGGGGGCCCGCGCGGCCAGCCGCTCCAGGAGGTCGACCTTCACGTCCGCCGGGTGCACGTCGCCCATGGCGTGGGTCAGGCGACGGAGCTGGCCGACCGCGGCGTCCGTGACCGCCGGGTTCCCGTGTCCGGCAGCGCTCACGCCGAAGCCGGCCGTCAGGTCGATGTAGACGTTGCCGTCCGCGTCCCGGACGTTGGCGCCCGCGGCCTCCGCCCAGAAGATGGGGCCCGCCTCGCCGACCGCGGTGATGTTACGGCTCTCGACCCGCTGGAGCCGGGCCGTCAGCTGCCGGGAGATCGGGCCGGGGACCGAAGTGCGCAGCGCCGGGAGCCGGTCGCCCAGCGGAGCGTCCACCGGCGGATCAGCGGCGGTGGAACAGGGACGTGGCCAGAGCGCCCACCACGAGACCGGTCAGGAATGCCGTGCCGAGGACCGGGCCGGTCCCCGGGGCGGGGACGGAGCGCCGGCGGAGCGGCTCCTCCCCCGCCGGGGCGCTGGCCATGGGCCGAGAGGAGCGCTCATCGCCGTTCTCGAGCGTGGTCTCGTGGCCACATTCCGGGCACTCTGCCTCACGGTTCTCCGCCGCCGTGCGGTTGCGGAAGACCAGCTCCGTGCCACATTCCGGGCAGGGCCGGCCGGCGGGGAGAGGCTCGATGCCGTCATAGAGCGCACGGCGGGAGATATCCAGCCGATCGGCGATGTCCGAGACCGAGAGGTCCGACTCCCAGTAGAGTCGATTCAGCTCCCGCGCAGTGGTTTCGTCCGGCATGGTCGTCCCCGGTGCAGTGATCGGTGCCCTGCGAAAGATAGACGGGGCCGGAGCGGCGAGCCAGCGGAGGGCGGGACGCCGGAAACCGCCGCCGGCCCGGCCGCGTACGGCCCCGGTAGAGTGGCCCGCTCCCCGAAAGGCATGAGATGCAGGCAGCTGCGCTCCTGATCGCCGCGCTCCAGGCCGGCGTTCCCGGCGACGTCCCACCCCCGGACAGCGTCCGGTCGGACACGCTCCGGCCCGTGCCCGACTCCGCGGACTATGCCACCGCCTACGCCGATGCGGAGACCCGGGAGCTGGTACGGCTGGCCCGCGGCCATCGGGACGCCATCGACGCGTCCGTGTTCCACTACACCGCCACGTCCCATCAGCGGATCTCTGTCGGCATCCGGGCGCTCAGGCGGGAGCGGCTGCTGTACCGCCGGGAGACGGCCTCCCGGATCGAGTGGTACAGGGACCGGCCGAGCCGGATCGTGGTCGAGGGGGCCCGGGAGGCCGTGCCGGTGGCGGTGCCCGGCGTCCACGTGCCCGACGACCTGGCGGGTTGGGCCCGGGACTTCATGCCGCGCCCCGGCGATGACCGCCTCTTCGCGGCCGTGACGGAGGGCGGGTTCGCCTGGCACCCGCTGGTGGAGGGAGGGGAAGCGCTGTACCGCTATGCGATCGGCGACACCACCGTGATCCGTCTCCCGGACGGGACCGATATCCGGCTGGTGGAGCTCCGCGTGACCCCCAGGGAGCGCGACATCCGGGTCATCACCGGGTCGTTCTGGATCGAGCTCGAGGGCCACGCCATCGTCCAGGCGCTGTTCCGGCCAGCGCGTGAGCTGGACCTGGAGCGGGACATGGCCACTATCGACCCGGGCGAGGAGGATGAGGTCGACGAGATCCCGGCCCTCCTCCGGCCGGTGGTCGTCGAGATCGACTGGGTGACCGTGGACTACGGGCTGTGGGAGATGCGGTGGTGGATGCCCCGGCACATGGGGTTCCACGGCTCGGTGCGGCTCGGGCCCGCCACGCTCCCGCTGTCCCTCGAGGTCCGCTACTCCGACTACACGGTGGAAGCGGATCGGTACGGGCTCCCGGAGCTCCCGCCGGTCATCCGGCAGCTGGCGGGCGACCCCACGAGCGAGCCGCGTCCGTACAGCTACCCGGTCCGGGTGGAGGTGCCCGACTCGACGACGCTCCTGAGCAGCCCGCTCCTTGCCGAGTCCTTCTACGCCGAGGGCGAGTCGCTCATCGGCGAGCGGGAGCTCCGGGACCTGGGGGACCGGCTTCGGGTCCTCCCGGCCGCCCCCTGGGAGGTCGGCCGGCCCCGGGTCACGCCCCCGTGGGTCCCGGGGCGGGGCCTGGTCCGGTACAACAGCGTGGAGGGGCTGTCCGTGGGAGCGCGGGTGGACTGGGACCTCGGTCGGCTCCGGGTCGACCTCACCGGCCGGTTCGGGACCGCCGACGAGCGGCCCGCCGGTGAGCTGGGCGTCGTGGTGCCGGGCCCGGCCCGGCGGTGGCGAGTCGCCGCGTACCACCGGATCGTGGCGGCGGACCCCTCGATCCGGCCGCTGGGGCCCGGCAACTCCCTGACCGCTCTGCTCCTCGGCCGCGACGATGGCACGTACTTCCGCGCCTCGGGCGCGGAGCTCCGCCTGACACCGCGCGCCGGGCAGGCGTGGGCCGTGCGCCTGTTCGCCGAACGCCAGCGGTCGGCCGCCAAGAACACCGACCTCAGCGTGAGACACGTGCTCGACGCGTCCCGGACGTTCCTGCCGAACATCGTGGCGGCGCCGGCGGACCAGGCGGGGCTCGAGGTGCGGGTGGGCGGCGAGCGCGGGCTGGACCCGGCGGGCCTCCGCTGGGGCGGCTGGCTCGATGTACGGGCCGAGACGGGGACGTACACGTTCGTCCGGCCGGGGGCGACGCTCCGGGCCACCGGGCCGGTGCTCGGGCTCCTGGCCGGCCTGGAGCTGGCCGGCGGGACCACGGTCTCCGACGGACCGGCGCCGACCCAGGCGGCGTGGTTCCTGGGCGGGCCAGGGACGCTGCGGGGGTTCGCGGGGGGCGCGCTGAGCGGCCCGGACCACGCCCGGGCACGCGCCGAGCTGGGCAACCGGTTCCCGGCCGTACGCCTGGCCGTCTTCGCCGACGCGGGCTGGGCGGGGGACTTCGCGTCGTTCGACCGGGCGGACGCGGCGTACTCCGTCGGGGTCGGTGCGAGCCTGCTGGACGGCCTGCTCCGGATCGATCTGGCTCACCGGCTCGAGCCCGAGCCCGGGACCCGCGTCGAGCTCTATATCGACGCGATCCTGTGAGGCCGCGGGGCTGGCGCCGCGGACCGCCTGCGACCACCTTCGCGATGTGATCTATCCACCGGCACTCCGGCCCGGGGACACCGTGGCGCTCATCGCGCCGGCGGGTCCCGTGGACGGACCGACCATCGACCGGGCCCTCGAGCGCTGCAGGCGACTGGGGCTGCAGCCCGACCTCGGCCCGAACGCACGGGCCCGCACCGGCTACCTCGCCGGCGAGGACGGTGACCGGGCGGACGACCTGCGTCGGGCCATCGAGGGAGATGCGGCCGGGATCTGGGCGCTCCGGGGCGGGTACGGCACCCTTCGCACGCTGGAGCACGTGGACCTGTCGCCGCTCCGCGCCCGGCCCAAGTCGTTCATCGGCTTCAGCGACAACACGGCGGTCCACCTGGCGCTGCTCAGGGAGGGGATCGTCTCCTTCCACGGCCCGCACGCGGGCTTCGAGCACTTCCCCGCAGCCACGGCGGCCGCCTTCCGGGCGGTGGTGATGACGCCCGAACCCGCGGGGCCGCTGCCGGTCTCCGGCGACCGGTCCGTGCGCCCGGAGGCGCTCGTCCCCGGAACCGCCGAGGGGCCGCTGATCGGCGGCAACCTGTCGCTGCTGGCCGCCACGTGCGGGACGCGATACCAGCCCGACACGCGAGGCGCGATCCTCTTCTTCGAGGACGTGGGAGAGGCGACCTACCGGCTCGACCGGATGCTGATGCAGCTGCGGCTGGCGGGCATGCTCGACGATGTCGCAGGCGTGGCGATCGGGGATCTGGCCGGGTCCGGTGAGGAGGCCGCGGCGCGCGATGTCGTCGCCGAGCTGCTGGGGCGGCTGGAGGTCCCGGTGGCATTCGGCTTGCCCTTCGGCCACGGCGAGGAGAACTGGACGCTGCCGCTGGGGGTGCCCGCGCGATTGGACGCGGACGCCGGTACGCTGGCGCTGCTCGAGGCGGCCACCACGAGAGCGGAAGGGGTCGCATGAGCAGGATCTACACGCGCACGGGCGACAGCGGAGAGACGGGTCTGTTCGGCGGTGGACGGGTACCCAAGTCGGACCCCCGGGTCGCCGCGTACGGTACGGTGGACGAACTCAACGCGGCCATCGGCTGGGTCCTGGCGCACCTGGACGACGAGCAGCTCGACCCACGGCTGACCACCATCCAGGGGGACCTCTTCGCTCTCGGCGCGCACCTGGCGACCCCGGCCGACGCCCGGTCCCGGGAGCACCTCCCGCCGCTTCCCGACGAGCGCGTGCCGGAGCTGGAGTCGTGGATCGACGAGGCCGACGATGAGCTGGAGCCACTGAGCTCGTTCATCCTGCCCGGCGGCTCGCCGGCCGGGGCGGCGCTGCACCTGGCTCGGACCGTGTGCCGCCGGGCGGAGCGGGCGGTGGTCGACGTGGCGGACGCCGAGACGGATCCGACCATCACCGTCTACCTGAACCGGCTGTCCGACCTGCTGTTCGTGTGGGCCCGGCTCACCAACCACCGGGCCGACCAGCCGGAGACGATCTGGCGGCCATGACCGAGCCGGACCGCGCCGAGGCCATGGCCCGGCGCCTGGCCCGGACGGCCGACCGCCTGGGGATGGAGCCCGACGGCCGGGCGCTGGTCGTGGACGCCTTCCGGACGGCCATGGAGCCGCGGCGGCAGATCGAGGAGGATCACCACCCCGACTACCTGCACCCGGCGAGGACGGCCCTGATCCTCATGGATGATACCGGCGAGTCGGACCCGGTGACGCTGGCCGCCGCGATCTTCACCGAGACCCGTGACCCGGCGCTGGGGGCGCCGGCCCGGGAGCGGGCGCGGGTAAGCCCGGAGGCCGCCAGCCTGGCGGACGCCATCCCGGCGGCGGACGCCGGGGACCGCCTCCTCGAGTCGCTGCTCGCCCTCCCGACGCCCGGCGCCCGGATCGCGGCGGCCGAGCGGCTCGACCACGTGCGGCACCTGCACCTCCGGGACAAGGGCGAGTGGCAGCCCTGGCACGCGACCACCCGGGAGGCTTACGTACCGGTCGCCCGGCGGGTCGACACGGTCCTCGCGGCCCGCCTCGACTGGTGGTGCGACATGTTCCGCAGCCGGTACCTGTCGGGACCCGACGGGGGCTTGCACGAGCCCTGAACCTCTTACACTATTCGGCCGCCCGCTACGGACGAAGCTCGGAGGAAGCAGAATGCCATACATCATCACGGAGCCGTGCATCGGCACCAAGGACGCCAGCTGC
>JAWVYT010000082.1:0-7687 GCA_033722595.1 Longimicrobiales bacterium | reverse complement strand
GGAGGCGCCGGGCCGCGAGGATCTCGTCCGGCTGCACGACGGGCTCGATCGGCGTCAGCGCCTCGTCCACCATCCGCCGCATGATCTCGCGCTCCTCCTCGCGGGAGGGATAGTCCACCCGCACCTTGAACATGAAACGGTCGACCTGGGCCTCCGGCAGCGGGTACGTACCCTCCTGCTCGATGGGGTTCTGCGTGGCCAGGACCAGGAACGGCTCCTCGAGCGGGAACGTCGCGCCGCCGATGGTCACCTGCCGCTCCTGCATCGCCTCGAGCAGCGCCGACTGCACCTTCGGCGGCGCCCGGTTGATCTCGTCCGCCAGCACGATCTGGGCGAAGATCGGGCCCTGCTTCGGCGTGAACTCGCCCGTCTGCTGGTTGTAGATGTTCGTCCCCACCACGTCGGCCGGCAGCAGGTCCGGCGTGAACTGGATCCGCTGGAAGCTGACGTCCAGCGCCTCCGCGAGGCTCGAGACCGTGAGCGTCTTGCCCAGCCCCGGCACCCCCTCCAGCAGCACGTGACCACCGGTCAGCATCCCGATCAGCAGCCGGTCGATCATCGCCTCCTGGCCGACCACCCGCTTGTGGAGCTCGCGTTTGATCTTCGGCGCCAGCTCCCGGTAATGGGGCGGGCTCGGCGTGGTCGTGCTCTCCAAATGGACCTCCTGGATGTCGCTGGGAACGGGCGTCGGACCCTGTTCTACAGAGCCGACGCCGTGAAGTTCGATGATGTGGGGGACCGCGGGCGTTGCACCGCGGGTCCGACCGCCGGCTGCCGTCGGCCAACCGCGGTCCCCGCCGGCGGCACGCCGCGCTACCGCTTGATCCGCTCCCCGTCGTCCTCGTGACGGAAGACCCATGCGGCCAGGCGGCCCGGCCGGAGCGCGCGGCCACGGTCGTGGGGCTCGCGGTCCGCCCGGGAGCCGTCATCGGCCGAGGGCCCCGAGTCGAGCTCGTCGCGCACCGCCCGGAGCCGGTCGCGCCATTTCGCCCAGCTCGACGCCCGCAGGTCGACCCAGCCGTTCTCCACCAATCTGGCGTCGGCGGGCGGCTGCCCGGGCTCCGGTGCGACCTTCACCTCCCGGCCCCGCAGCACCCGCGCGCCGTCCGGCAGCAGGATCGGCAGCCCGATGGTCAGGATCCGGACCCGGAGGTCGTCATCGGCCTCCATGAGCTCCGCGGCCCGGCGGGCCGTGTCCTCCGGGTCGAGCTCGGCGCCCTCGTCCAGCCCCTCGTGCAGCCGCCGGAGGATGGCCACCTCGAAGAGCAGCTTCGAGAGCCGGGGCGGCCCCAGCATCTCGTACGCGACGGACTCGACGTCGTGCTCCCGCTCGAGCGCCTCCATCCGGGCCAGCGCGACCTCCCGGAGCACGCCGGCCCGGTACGTCGGCCCCGATGTGGACGCGTCCAGCGCGCCCACCACGTCGTGGCCCGTGGGGTAGCCCCGGATCTCGCGGATCACGTCGTCCGCGATCTCTTCGGGCGTGATGTACTCCATGAGCCCCAGCGCCGTCAGCGTCTCGAACTCGCCCAGGCTGAACAGCCCGTTCTCGCCGGCATCGACGTACACGCCGTGCAGCGTGTCGCCGGTCGCACGGTAGCTGGACGACGCCCCGTCACCGAACGCCTCGTCCACCGGGACGGACGACGCGGCGTCGTACCGCTCGATCCCCTTCCCCCGGCGCTTCACCTCGCCGTACTCGATCCGCTTCCAGCTGATGGCCGCGGTGGGCTTGATCTCCTTCACCGCCGGCGCGTCCGGCGTCCGGGCCATCAGGTACAGCAGCAGCGTGTGGGCCCCGGCCACGCCCGACTTCGCCAGCAGCATCCGACTCGGCCGCTCCTCCGAGTGCGTGAACGGGATGTTGAGCCCCTGCCCGCCGGTCCCCGCGGTCCCGATCTTCAGGTAGATCTCCGTGCCCGACCGGCGCATCGCCTCCAGCGCGATCTGGACGTGGCGGATGAGCTGGGGCAGGTAGAGCGTGGCCAGGTGCTGCTCCACCTCCTCCTGCGTGCACCCCTCCGCCGAGTCCGCTTTCGACCGCAGCGACGCCGCGCTCGCGAACACGTTCTGGTAGGCGAACGCCGTGGCCGTGTTCACGCAGTCCACCACGATCTCGGGACGGTGCCGATCAAGGATCGACGCGAACGTGGAGCGTCGGACCACGTCGTCCGTGAGGTCGCCGTACAGGTCGTCCAGCAGCCGCGACCGGGCGTCCGCGTCCGACAGCACGTCGCCCCGGCTCCGGTCCTTCAGCGCCTCGGGCCAGAACATGTCGCCCCACTCCCCGGCGACGTCGATCCCGCCCGCCTCCACCTGCAGCTCCGCCACCGCGGGCTCCACCTCCGCCCGGGTCAGCGCCGTGAGCACGATCTTCTCCGGCCCGAACGGGATCAGCGCGCGGGCCACCGCCACGCCCACCAGTCCCGAGCCGCCGAGGAGCACGACCGTCTTCCCCTGTATGTCCATGGCTATCGCCCGTCTATTCGTAATTCACGTCCCGACCCCGCTTCCCGAACTCGAACTGGAACTCGAAATCGAAGTCGAAATCGAACTCAAACCCGCCGCAGCGCCTCCACCTCCGATGACGTCAGCTCCCGCCACTCCCCCCTCGGCAGCTCCCCCAGCGCGATCGGCCCGAGCCGCTCCCGGACCAGCCGATGCACGGGGTGCCCGATGGCGTCGAACAGCCGCCGGACCTCCCGCTTCCGCCCCTCGCGCATGACCACCTTCACCCGCGTGCCGGGCCGGCGCCCGTGTCCGGCCGGGGTCTCCGCGACCGTCTCCACCTCGTGGGCGCGGGCGAGCCCGTCCCCGAGCTCGACCCCGGCGAGGAGCGACCGCCGCTCCTCGCGGCTCAGCGTGCCCTCCACATCGACCCGGTAGACCCGGTCCACCTCGTGGCTCGGGTGCATCAGCCGGTTCGCGACCCCGCCCTCGTTCGTGAGGAGCAGCAGCCCCTCGCTGTCCAGGTCCAGCCGCCCCACGTGGAACAGGCCCGCGAACCGCTCCGGCAGCAGGTCGTACACCGTCGGGCGCCCCTGGGGGTCGTCCCGCGTCGTCACGTACCCCGGCGGCTTGTGCAGCGCCACCCAGAGCGGCGGCTCGGGCGACACCGGGCGGCCGTCCACGACGACCCGGTCGTCCGGCTCCACCGTCACGCCCATCTCCCGGACGACCTCCCCGTTCACCCGGACCCGCCCGTCCCGGATCATCTGCTCCGCCGCCCGCCGGGACGCGACGCCGGCCCGGGAGAGGTACTTTTGGAGCCTCACGGCTCCTTCGTACTGGTGGTCGTATTCGTACTCGGGGTGTCCGGGTTCGCGGTGGTTTCCGGGTTCGCGGCGGTGTCCGGGTTCGCGGCGGTGTCCGGGCGCGTGGCGGACCCTCCGTTCGGGGCGGGCGCTCCGTCCGGGGCGGACTCGGCCCCTTCGCCCGCGTGCTCCACCGGCTCGGCGATCTCGGCCTCGCCGCCCTCGACCTCGTCGACGTCCACGACGTCCACGCGCCGCTCGGCGAGGACCACGGGCAGCTCATCGGGCCGGGGGAGGTCGTCCAGCGACGCGAAGCCGAAGTGGTTTAGGAACAGGTCGGTGGTGCCGTACAGCAGCGGCCGGCCGATCCCCTCGCCGCGGCCGACGACGTCGATCAGACCGAATTCCTGGAGCGTGCGGAGCACGTGGGTGGAGTCCACGCCCCGGATCTCCTCGATGTCCGCCCGGCCGATCGGCTGCCGGTAGGCGATGATGGCGAGCACCTCCAGCGCGGCGCCGGAGACGCGGGTGCTCTGGGGCACCGTCTCGAACCGCTCCAGGTGCGGCGAGAACTCGGGGCGGGTCAGGATCTGGTAGCCGCCAGCGATCTCGTAGATCTGGAACGCCCGGCCGGTGTCCTCGTACTCCGCCCGGAGCGCGTTGACCGCGGCCTCCACGTCCCCGGCGTCCAGCTCTTCCTCGCCCCGGACCAGGTCCTCGGCGGAAAGGGGCGCGTCGCTGGCGAAGAGCAGCGCCTCAATGATCTGCGTCGTTCTCATCGGCCTCGGGTTCGATGGGCTCCCCTCCACCCTCTCTGGGGTAGATCCACAGGGGCGCGAACGGCTTGCTCTGACGCATGGCGACCTGCCGACGCCGCGCGAGCTCGAGCGCCGCCGTGAGCGTCGCGACCGCGTGCAGCTTGTCCGGATGCTCCTCCAGCAGCTGGCGGAACTCGACCCGGCTCATCCGCTGGAGCGTGTCCACGATCAGCTCGATCTTCTCCTCGAGCGTCACGATCCGGCCGTGCACGTGATGCTCCTCCGGCGGCCGGGCCCGGGCGATGACCTCGTAGAGCGCGTCCCAGAGGTCGGCCCAGTCCAGGTCGAGCTCCAGGTCGGCCGGGTCGATCTTCGGCTTCGGCGGGACGTACCCGCGCCGGTAGTGGCGCGACCGGTCGGCCTCCGCGTCCTCCAGCCGGTCGGCCGCGTCCCGGAAGTGCTCGTACTCCAGCAGCCGCCGCACGAGCTCCGCACGCGGGTCCTCCAGCTCGCCCGTCGGGTCGAACGGCCGGGGCAGCAGCATCTGCGACTTGATCCGGATCAGCGTGGCCGCCAGCTCCAGGTACTCGCCCGCCCGGTCCAGCCCCAGCACCTCGATCCCCTCGATGGCCTTCAGGAACTGGGCGGTGATCTTCGCGATGGGGATGTCGAAGATGTCCAGGTCCTGCTCGCGGATCAGGTGCAGCAGCAGGTCCAGCGGACCCTCGAACTGGTCCAGCTCGACGACGAAGAGGTCCACCCCCTCCGCGTCCATCCGTCCTGTGTGCTGGCTGGCGGGCATCCGCTCGGGGCGCGTCAGAACGTTCATCGGCACCGGAAGCTCACCGGCGCCGCGGGTCGGGCATAACGTACGTGCGAACCCGGACGAGCGCGAGGAGAAGAGGCAAGAATGCAAGAGGGCAAGATGCAAGAAGGGGCAAGAATGCAGGAAGGCAAGATGCGAGAGGATTCGAGAGTGCAGGGGTGCAGGATTCAGGGAGGCCACCACATCATCCGGCAGCCGGTCGAGGGCCGACCCTTCCAGTGGTAGCAGCCCGAAAAGCGCAGGACGGTGGGAGCGATCCGGGAACCGGGCCGTACGGGCAGAGCGCGTGGCAGGGCCGTACGCTGACCAGCGAGGCCCGCAGCTTTCGGAGTACACCGCCAGCGGGGCGCGGAGCCATGGAGTGCACCCCCACCGAGCCCGCGGCCATGGCGCCCCCGGACGCCGCCACGGTGCTGCCGGCTGCTCCGTACCCCGGGCACTCCTGCCTCTTGCATCTTGCACTCTTGCATCTTGCACTCTTGCATCTTCGCCGGTTGACACTCCCCAACTCTCCCCCTACACTTCGGGGCTTTGGACGACCACGATCAACCAGCGGGAGATGGACGTTGGCGAACAGCAAGAGCGCGAAGAAGCGGATCCGGCAGAGCCGGAAGCGTCGCGACCACAATCGGAATCAGCGGTCGCGGCTGAAGACCGCCATCAAGAACGTGGAGAACGCCACGGACGGCGACACCGCCACGGAGGCGTTCCGGCAGGCGTCGGCCCTGCTCGACCGGTTCAGCCGGCGCAACCTGCTGCACCCGAACAAGGCGGCCCGGAAGAAGAGCCAGCTCGCGAAGATCGTGCAGGAGAAGGGCGGCGAGGCCTAGCCGCTCGACGGCCGTCCGGTGACGATCGCCGCCTCCGTCCCGCCGGGACGGGGGCGGCCTTTTTTTGGGGTTGCGGGGACTCGCTCGCGGTGGCCGCCGACGTGGGTCGCGGGCCCAAACCCGGCCCGCGTGCGCAAACCCGACAGCGGGGCTGGGGGTTCGGACGCTACCCCGGAAACGGGTCGCCCCGGAACTCGCCCTCCACCTCGATCCACACGGCGTCCTCCGGCGGCTCGCGAGGGATCAGGCACCGGTCCACGGTTTCGCCGGTGCAGTACAGGAACATCCGGAGGGAGAACGACGCAGCGATCACGTCATCGCCGACCTCCGTCGGACGGATAAAACCCCGCCGGGCCGCGAAGCGGAGCCCGTCCCGGGTGTAGATTGCCGTGAAGCCCGTGACCTCCGGGCTGGACGGCCCCAGCTCCATCAGACTGGCGCCCTGGCCGTCCGGGAGGGACACGTGCGCCAGCCCAAGCAGATGGAACGACCGGATGCCCCCGTCCGGACTCCGTTGATGTCCGTAGATGTCCAACGTCCGGAACGCCGCCCTCGAAAAATCCCCACTGAACCGGATCCCGGACGCAAACGTGTCCTGCGCGGCGCCGGTGATATCCGCGCGGATATAGGACCCGTTCGGGCCGGTCGCGTCCCCGCAGGACGCTATCACCATCAGAATCGCCGCTACAGGGGCCGTGTGGACGAGTCCTATTCCTGAGCGCATCATGACCTCCTTCAGCTTCCCGTGGAGTCCGCTTCCGGCGGCTCCCCGCGGAACCGTCCGACCACCTCGATCCACACGGCGTCCGCCGGCGGCTGGTCGGGGACCGTGCACCGCACTGTGCCCTCGTCCACGCAGTACCGGAACGCATCAAACTCGAACGTGCCCATCACTGCTTCTGCCGTGACCTCCGTGGGCCGGATGAAGCCTCTCTGAGAGACGAATCTCAGGGAATCCTGGGTGTAGATCGCGACCCAACCGGAAGATGTCGAGTCCTCCGGGTCCAGCAGCTGCAGAGGGACCTCTCCCTGCGGGAACGCGTTCCGGTCCAGCCCCATGAGAAAAATACCACGCCTGCTCTCGACCTGCGTCCCGCCCACGCTGTAATAGCGGGTTCGCGTATCGAAGCCGCTGATCTTGTACATGTCGAAACCGCGCCGGATGTGGAACCAGCTCGTGACCTGGATCCCCGACCTGAACGTATCCTCGACAGCGCCGGTGATATCGGCTCTGATGTAATCAAGGGAGGGCGCTGTTGTATCCTTGCACGCGGAAATGCCGACGACCGTCGCGGCCACGCCCGCAAGCACGCCCACGGTCAGGAGCACGCGTTTGGGAGAGAGAGAGAGAGAGAGAGAGAGAGAGAGGAAGAACGGGCAACAACCGAAGCATTTCAGGCACCCCTGTCCTGGTGAAGCCACGTCGCAGGCCCCGGATTGCGTGGGGCCGGTGCGCCGGGAAGGGGTCCACAAAGTCGGTACCCGACGTTTACAGATAACAAGTGCCCGTCGGGGATCCAATACACCCGTCTGCTGTAAGCCCCCGCGGCTTCAGTCGAAAAGCGACAGCGTGTCGGGGTCCGGCCGCCCCGTGGGATCCGCCGGCGGGTCGTCGTCGGGGTTCCGGGCGCCGGGGTGGCGGTAGAAGGAGCGGCGGAAGGAGCGGGAGTAGTCGGTCCACCCCTCGTCGCCGGCCCGGACCAGGTCCATGGCCTGCTGCATCTTGGCGTCGGTGTCGTCGGCGTAGTGGAGCAGGAGCGCCTCGAGGGTCTGCGGCTCCCTGGGGCTCTGCCACTCGTAGCGCCCCTGGTGCGCCGCGACCAGGTGCTCCACGAGCCGGAGGCGGTCCTCGGGGACGTCCACGGCCCGGCCGGCGTCGTGGACCATCTCGAGGCCCTGGAGGATATGGCCCAGCAGCTTGGCCTGCGACGTGTAAGGGAACCACGCCCGGGTCGCGTTCTCCTTCGTCTTGCCGTTGTCGTGCAGGAGCGCGCCGGTGATCAGCATGTCCCGGTCGAT
>JAWVYT010000081.1:0-7741 GCA_033722595.1 Longimicrobiales bacterium | reverse complement strand
GCGGCCGCCATCGGCGTGGGGCTGCCGGTCGACACGCCCACGGGCAACATGGTGATCGACATCGGCGGGGGCACCACGGAGATCGCGGTGATCGCGCTGAACGGAATCGTGAGCGACATGTCGATCCGGGTGGGCGGCGACGAGGTGGACAGCGCCATCGTGACGTTCCTGCGGAAGAACTACAACCTGCTGATCGGGGAGCCCACGGCCGAGGCGATCAAGATCCAGATCGGGTCGGCGTTCACGGCGGGCGATGAGCGGGAGATGGACGTGAAGGGTCGGGACCTGGTGAGCGGGATCCCGAAGACGGTCCGGGTCCACTCCCAGGAGATCCGGGAATGCATCCAGGAGCCGATCCAGCAGATCGTGGACGCGGTCCGGCGGGCGCTGGAGATCACGCCGCCGGAGCTGGCGAGCGACATCGTGGACCGCGGGATCGTGATGACGGGCGGCGGCGCGCTGATCCGGGGGCTGGACCAGCTGCTGGCGCACGAGACGAACCTGCCGATCCACGTCGACGAGGAGCCCCTGACGTGCGTGGTTCGGGGCGCGGGGCGGATCCTGGACGACCTGCCCCGGTACCGGAGCGTCCTGGCCACGTGACGGGTGATTGATCACGAGTGGCCGAGTACTTCGAGGATCCACGTAAGGCACGCTGGCGCAACGTAGGGCTGGCGGCCGCCTTCCTGGTGGCCGCGCTCTTCCTCTATTTCCTCCCCCAGAACTATCAGACGCCGATCCGCCGGGCGATCCGGGGCACGGTGCTCACGCCGTTCATCTGGGTCCAGGGCGAGGTCGTCTCCCAGACCGCGCGGGCGGAGGCCATGCGACGGCTGCGCGCGGAGCGGGACTCGCTCCTGGCCGTGGCCTCGGCGCAGGCCAGCCTCGGCGAGGAGAACCGGCAGCTCCGGGAGCTGCTGGGGCTGCGGGACCGGGTCGTGGGGTCGTTCGTCCCCGCCGAGCTGGTCCGCGTGGGCACGCCGGGCGGCGAGAGCAGCTTCCTGCTGGACGTGGGCCGGGAGGACGGCGTGGCGGTGGGCAGCCCGGTGATCGCGTCCGGCGGGCTGCTGGGCGTGGTGTGGGAGGTCGGCGCGACGTCGTCGCAGGCGATCGACTGGACGCACCCGGACTTCCGGGCCAGCGCCATGACCGCGGACGGCCAGGCGTCCGGGATCGTGGAGTCCCGGCGCGGCCGGTACCGCGAGGAGGACCGGCTGGCGCTGGTCGGCGCGCCGTTCCACACGGACGTGGCGCCGGGGACGCGGGTGGTCACTTCGGGGCGGGGCGGCCTCTACCCCCGGGGGATCCTGCTGGGCACGGTGGCGGGGGTGGAGGAGGCGGAGCCGGGGTGGCGGAAGACGTACCTGGTGCGGCCCGCCATCCGGCCGGAGGGAGTGACGCACGTCCTGGTCGGCACGCCCGGCGACGCGTCGCTGGCGCCACTGTGGACGGGGGGCGAGCTGGACCCGCTGGGGCCCGACGAGCCGTGAGCGACGGGTGGGGGTTCTGGGTCTTCATCGGGGTCCTGGTGGCGGCCCACTTCGGGCTGCACCTGAGCCTCGGGATCGAGGCCGCGGCGCCGGACCTGCTGACCATCGCCGTGCTGCTCGCCGCCCGGGAGCTGCCCGGTGGCCCCGCGGCCGGCGTCGGCTTCGCACTGGGGATCCTGGAGGACGCGGTCTCGCTGGGCGCGTTCGGCGCCGCGGCGGTGACGCTCACGCTGGTCGGGTACGTGGGCGCCCGGTCGCGGGACCTGTTCGTGGGCGACAGCGCGTTCTTCCTGGGCAGCTACCTGTTCCTGGGTGCCTGGATCCAGGACCTGCTATACTTCTCCCTGGCGGGCGGCGTCCGTCGGGGCGAACCCGTGGACGCGCTCCTGGTCACGGCCCCGCTGGAGGCGCTCTACGCGGCGCTGATCGGGCTGGTGGCCGTGGTCCTGTACCGGACGGTACGGTAGGCGGCGGGTCACGGCGGGCCGGCGACCAGCGGCCCGTCGGCACGCGCGACATACCCGAGGCGGAGCACCGGTGAGAAACTCCCAGACGTTCCACATGCACGCGCGCAGGCGACGGGCGCAGATCGCGACCGGGGTCGTGTGGCTGCTGCTCGGCGGGCTGGTCTTCGCGTTCTTCCATACGCAGGTCCGGCGCAACCCGGCGTACGCGATGCAGTCGGACCGGAACCGGCTCCGGCCACTGACGCTGCTGGCGCCCCGGGGCACGATCGTGGACCGGGAGGGTCGTCTCGTGGCGGACAACGTGCCGGGCTACGCGCTGTCGCTGCTGCCGGCGCCCCGGGACTCGATCCGCAGCACGCTGGGCCGACTGGCTCCGTACCTGGAGCTGGATGGCGGAGACATCGAGGTGCTGATGGAGCGGCAGCGTCGGCGTCCGCAGCAGCAGCTGGTGGTCTCGAACGACGTCCCGTTCGCCCGGATCAGCGCCATCGAGGAGCGGCGCCCGATGTTCCCGGAGGTCCTCATCGAGATGCGGCCGAAGCGGAACTACGCACTGGGCGCGGCGGCGGCGCACCTGGTGGGCTACGTGGGCGAGATCAGCGATCGGGAGCTCGCGGACACGGCCTGGGCGGAGTACCGGGCGGGTCAGATCATCGGGAAGACGGGGGTCGAGCGGCAGTACGAGGACCGACTGGCCGGGGAGCCGGGCGTCCGGTACGTGGAGGTGGACGCGCTGGGTCGGATCGTGGGGCAGTTCCCCGGCCACGAGCGGGTGGACCCGGTGCCCGGCGACTCGCTGCGGTTGACCGTGGACGTGGAGCTGCAGCGGTGGGTGGCGGGGCTGCTGGCGGACACGGTCCGGGGCGCGGTGGTGGCGCTGGAGCCGGCGACGGGCGAGGTGCTGGCGCTGTACTCGACGCCATCGTTCGACCCGAACGACCTGGTCGGCGCCGTCCGGCCGGAGCGGTGGGCTGCGCTGCGGCAGGACACGGCGAAACGGCTGCTGAACCGGGCCATCGCGGGGCTGTACCCGCCGGGCTCCACGTGGAAGCTGGCCACGGCGGCCATAGGGATGGAGCTGGGCATCATCGACCCGCGTCAGAACATGCCGCTGGCGTGCCGGGGCGGGATGCAGTACGGGAACCGCTACTTCCGGTGCTGGGAGCCCGCCGGCCACGGCCACGTGGACATGGCCGACGCCATCAAGCACTCCTGCGACGTCTACTTCTACCAGCTGGGACTCCAGATCGGGCTGGAGCGGCTGCTCCGGGAGGGTACCCGACTCGGGTTCGACGAGCCGACGCACGTTGACCTGCCCGCGGAGCGCGCTGGGCACTTCCCGCCCGACACGGAATGGTACGAGCGCCGCTTCGGGTGGTCGCCGACGGAGTCGGAGGTCATGAGCCTGGCCATCGGGCAGGGTGCGAACGACCAGACGGCGCTGAAGATGGCCCAGTTCTTCGCGGCCGTCGCCGGGGACGGCCGGATGCCGCCGCCACGGGTGGTGCGGGGCGGTCCGGAGCCCGACCCGTCGGAGTGGCTCGACCTGGGGTGGGGCGAGGAGACGCTGCGGTGGCTCCGGGAAGGGCTCGACCGGGTCACGGAGCAGGGCGGTACGGCGGCGGGGTCGGCGCTGGAGCACTGGGACTGGAGCGGGAAGACGGGGACCTCGCAGAACCCGCACGGCGAGGACCACGGCTGGTTCGTCGGGCTCGCCGGGCCGCCGGGCTCGCCGCCGGAGGTGGTGGTCTCGGCGATCATCGAGGAGGGCGAGCACGGCTCGGACGTGGCCCAGATCGCGGCGAAGGTGGCGGACTACTACCTGCGGCGCCAGCACGGGATCCCGGTGGACACGATCCAGACGCTCCGGGAGCACTGGCTGAACGGGGTGCCGGCGCCGTGGGCGGACTGGGACTGAGCCGATGAGGGTGGGCCGGTTCCGCTCGCTGGTCGGGGACCCGCCGCTGCTGGCGCTGGTGCTGACCCTGTCGCTCTTCGGCGTGGCCATGATCTACAGCGCCGGGCAGCTGGACGTGCCGGACCCGGCCACGGCGGGCGCGTGGCGGCGCCAGCTGGTGTGGCTGGGGCTGTCGGTGGTGGCGCTGGCGGTGGTCCTGCGGATCGAGGTGAAGTGGTTCGAATGGGCCGCCGTGCCGTTCTACATCGCCGCGGTGGCCGCGCTGGTCCTCACGCTCGCGTTCGGGACGGGCGCGGGGACCGCCGCAGGGGTTCGGAGCTGGCTCGAGGTCGGGCCGATCCGGGTCCAGCCCGCGCAGTTCGCGAACCTGGCCACGATCCTCCTGCTCGGGCGGGTCATGGGCGGGCGCCGGGAGCCGCCGCAGACGGTGAGCGCGCTGTGGAAGCCGGTGGTCATCGTGGCGATCCCGCTGGTGCTGGTGGTGCTGCAGCCCGACCTGGGCACGGCGATGGTGTTCGGCGCGATCCTGCTGGCGGCCCTCTTCTGGGGCGGGACGCCGCCGGGGCTCCTGTTCCTGCTGCTGAGCCCGATCTTCGGGCTGCTGCTGGCGTTCCAGGTCTGGCTGTTCAGCGCGTACATGGTGGGCCTCGTCATCTTCCTGTGGCTGTACCGGGTCTACCTCTGGGAGGGGACGCTGGTGGCGGCGGCGAACCTGGCGGCCGGGACGATCGCGCTCCCGCTGTGGAACACGCTGGCTCCGTACCAGAAGGCCCGGCTCCTGGTCTTCCTGGACCCGGGGCTGGACCCCCGTGGCGCGGGCTGGAACGTGATCCAGTCCCGGGTCGCCATCGGGAGCGGCGGGCTCTTCGGGAAGGGGTTCACGGAAGGGACCCAGAAGCGGCTGGCGTTCCTGCCGGAGCAGCACACGGACTTCATCTTCAGCGTGATCGGCGAGGAGACGGGGTTCCTCGGCACGACGCTCGTCCTGGTGGCGTTCGGGCTGGTGCTCTGGCGCCTGGTGCGCATCGCCGAGCGGGTGGCGGACCCCTTTGCGGGCATGGTGGTGTTCGGTATCTTCGGGGCCTGGTTCACCCACATAGTCGTGAACGTCGGGATGACCGTGGGCGTCATGCCCATCACGGGCATCCCGCTGCCGTTCCTGAGCTACGGCGGCTCGTTCCTTCTAGCGAGCTTCGTAGCGCTGGGGATGGCGCAGCGCATCGCGGCGGAGCAGGCGAGGATGTACTGATGGCCTGGTGGCGCAAGGAAGAGAAGAAGCTGACCTCGGCGGACCGGCGGGAGCTGCCCGGCGATGTCTTCGACAAGTGCCCGGAGTGCGACGAGATCCTGTACCGGAACCGGCTCGTCCAGAACCTCTGGGTCTGCCCCGCGTGCGGCCATCACCTCCGGATCGATGCGGAAGCCTACGTCGACCTGCTCATCGACGAGGACCGGTTCACCGCGACGCACACGGAGATGCGGAGCGGCGACCCGCTGGGGTTCCGCGACCTGAAGAAGTACACCGACCGGCTGGAGCAGGCGGAGGAGGATGCTGACCGGCGGGAGGCGGTCATCACGGGGTACGGGCCGCTGGACGGGATCGTCGTGAACCTGGCCGTCATGGACTTCAGCTTCATCGGCGGGAGCATGGGGTCGGTGGTGGGCGAGAAGATCAGCCGGGCCGCGCACCGGGCGCTGGACGAGGACGAGCCGCTCATCGTGGTCAGCGCGTCCGGCGGCGCCCGGATGCAGGAGGGGATCCTGTCGCTGATGCAGATGGCCAAGACCTCGGCGGCGCTGGCCCGGATGGACGAGGCGGGGCTGCCCTACATCTCGATCCTGACGCACCCCACGACCGGCGGCGTGACCGCGAGCTACGCCATGCTCGGGGACGTGAACCTGGCGGAGCCGGGCGCGCTGATCGGGTTCGCGGGGCCCCGGGTCATCGAGCAGACCATCAAGCAGGAGCTGCCGGAGGGGTTCCAGCGGTCGGAGTTCCTGCTGGAGCACGGGATGATCGACGCCATCGTGGACCGGCGGGCGATGAAGAGCCGGGTGGCCCACTTCCTCCGGCACATGCTCGGCCTGCCGTCCTCGCCGGAGCCCGAGGCGGCGACGGCTTGACCGAGCTCTCCTACGGCGCACTGCTGGACCAGCTCTTCCCCCGGCTCACGGGGGGCATCCGCTGGGGCCTGGACCGGACGCGCCGGATGCTGGACGCCGTCGGCGACCCCCACACCGCGTACCCCGCCATCCACATCGCCGGGACCAACGGCAAGGGGTCCGTGGCGGCGATCATGGAGTCGGTGCTCCGGCGCCAGGGGCTCCGGACGGGGCTCTACACGTCGCCGCACCTGGTCGATTTCCGGGAGCGGATCCGGATCGACGGGCGGCCCATCACCGAGTCGGAGCTGCTGACCACCGCACGGGCGCTCTGGCCCGCGATCGAGGCCGAGGCGCCCTCGTTCTTCGAGGCGGCGACCGTGATCGGGTTCCTGGCCATGGAGCGGGCGGCCGTCGATGTGGCGGTGGTGGAGGTGGGGATGGGCGGTCGGCTGGACTCCACGAACGTGGTGAGCCCGGACGTGACGATAATCACGAACGTGGCGCTGGACCACGCCCAGTACCTGGGGGACGACCTGGCCACGATCGCCGGTGAGAAGGCCGGGATCATCAAGCCGGGGGTACCCGTGGTGACCGGCGCGACGGAGCCCGAGGTGCTCGAGGGGATCCGGTCGGCGGCCCGGGCCCGGGGCGCGCCCGTGCACGAGGTCCCGCCGCCGGTCGCCGAGCTCGACGCCCGGGGGACCACGGTGGTGCTGGACACGGTCTGGGGCGAGCTGTCGCTCCGGGTGCCGCTGGCGGGACGGCACCAGGCCCAGAACCTGGCCGTGGCCGTCCGGGCGCTGGAGCTCCTGCCGGAGGCCCGCCGGCCGTCCCGGGCGGCGCTGGTGGAAGGCGCCGCGGGGGTGCGGTGGCCGGGTCGCCTGCAGTCGGAGGACGTGGACGGCGTGACCTGGGTGTTCGACGTGGCCCACAACGCCGCGGGCGCCCGGTCGCTGCTGGACGCGCTGCCGGTGCTCCGACCGGCGCGGCCGATGGTGGCGCTGATCGGCGTGCTGGGCGACAAGGACTGGAACGCGATGCTGCCGCCGCTGTTCCGCGCCATGGACGGCGTCGTGCTGGCGGAGCCGCCGTCGGCGCCCCCGGAGCGAAGGTGGGACCCGGAGTCCGTTCTCGAGCGCCTCTCCGCGCCGGACCACGTCCGGGTGGTGCGCCCGTTCGCCGCGGCCGTCGCGGAGGCCGCAGGGCGGGCCGATGGCGGGACCGTGGTGTGTACGGGATCGGTGCACACCGTGGGCGACGCCATGCTGGCGCTCGGGCTCCCGCCTTTCGCCGACCCCGCGGGGTTGCAGCCGGAGGGAGACGCGGCGTAGTATCGCCCGATGAGCTTCCAGAGTCTGCCCGGTTTCCGAGATTTCTACCCCGCCGACTTCGCGGTCCGCGACCATATCGTCCGGGCGTGGCGGGAAACCGCCCGCAAGTACGGGTTCGAGGAGTATGACGGCCCGCCGCTGGAGCCGCTGGAGCTGTACGTCGAGAAGAGCGGCGAGGAGATCGTCGAGCAGCTGTACACGTTCACCGACAAGGGCGGCCGGGAGGTCGCGCTGCGGCCGGAGATGACCCCGACGCTGGCCCGGATGGTGGGCGAGCGGGGCCGGGCCATGCCGAAGCCGATCCGCTGGTCGAGTGTGCCCCAGCTATTCCGCTACGAGCGCACGCAGCGGGGCCGGCTGCGGGAGCACTTCCAGTGGAACGTGGACATCATCGGCGAGGACGACATCGCCGCCGACGCCGAGGTGCTG